>DROE01000297.1 GCA_011322005.1 Devosia sp. | reverse complement strand
TTTTCCTGAGAGCGGGGTTGAGCATCTTTATGGGCGAGCCGTTGGGCTTTTCCACGGGTGCACTCAGGTGCAGCAACGCATCCTTGATATGGATCATACCAACTATGTCATCGAGAGTCCGGGAAAAAACCGGCAGACGTGAATGGCCCGACTCGCGCAGTTTGAGAACAACCTCACCCAGAGTTTCATTGGCATCTGCCGCGACAATATCGGCACGGGGAACCATGACCTGCTCAACGCGCATCTCAGCGAGTTTGAGCACATTGGCCAGCATGGAGCGTTCGCCAGCACTAAAGGTTGCGTCCTGAGCGCTGTCCAGCAGTGCGACCTGAAGGTCATCGCGCAATGTCAGGCGGTTTCCGGTCAGAAGGGATTTTATCCGGTTCCATAGACCTGGCCGGTCGGAATGGTCTGTTTCACCGGTATTGTCAGGGTCGCCACTCTTTTCGCTGATCTGGTCACTGGCAGGGCGATGCGGCCGGGACGCCGCGGCGGTAGACTGGTCGCTGTCGTTCATTGTTCTGAACCGATTCTTGACGGTTTTGTCTCCATTTTCGGGGTGGCCACAATGCGGCGCGCCGCCAGTTAGAGTTAATAGGGGTCGGGAACCCCAAGGGTTTTCAGTATCTGCGTCTCCAAACCTTCCATCAGGCGGGCTTGTTCCTCAATCTGATGATCATACCCCAAGATATGAAGAAATCCATGAACAACAAGATGCACATAGTGGTGCTCAAGGGGGATTTGGCCTTCCTGTGCTTCGTTGGCAACAGTCTGGCGGGCCAGAATAATGTCGCCCAACAGTGCGGAAAGGGGCAAAAACGACTCGACTTGAGGAAAAGAGAGAACGTTTGTGGTGTTGTCCCGCCCACGCCATTTTTTGTTGAGAGCACGTTGTTCATCATCATTTGTCAAAAGCAGCGCCAATTCCGCAGGACCTGCAAAATCAGGTTCCGTTGCCTCAAGGGCGGTATGAACCGCTTTTCGGGCGAGCACCTCAAGCCTTACTCCTTCAACGAGTTCCAGCCAGCCGGCGTCGGAAATGACAATATCAACCTCCAGGGGAAACCGTGACCTGATCAGGATGTCCGCCCCTTCGTCACTTCGCCGCTCAAAGCCCCGGCATCGGCATTTCGCCTGACCCCATATTGCTGGTCATAGGCCTTGACAATGCGGGCGACAAGCGGATGACGCACAACATCTTTATGGGTGAAACGGCTGACGTTGACGCCCTCAAGTCCAGTGAGCAGGTCAAGCGCCTCGACAAGCCCTGAGGACTGTCCGCGCGGCAGGTCGATCTGGCTGGGGTCGCCGGTGACGATCATCGAAGAATTTTCGCCCATGCGGGTGAGAAACATCTTCATCTGCATTGGTGTAGTGTTTTGCGCTTCATCCAGAATTATTACTGCATTGGACAGCGTACGGCCCCGCATGAAGGCAAGAGGGGCCACTTCGATGGTGCCGGACACCAAGCCACGTTCGATGTTTTCGGGATGCATCATGTCGTGCAGCGCGTCGTAAAGCGGGCGCAGGTAAGGATCGACCTTATCCTTCATGTCGCCGGGCAGAAACCCCAGACGCTCCCCCGCTTCCACCGCCGGGCGCGAGAGAACAATGCGTTCGATTTCCCCCCGCTCCAGCCGGCTGGCCGCATGGGCAACAGCCAGATAGGTTTTGCCGGTACCCGCCGGGCCGATTCCAAACACCAGCCCGTTGGCTTCAAATGCCCGGATATAGGCGTCCTGGGCAGGGGTGCGGGCGCCAATGGTGGATTTGCGTGTGGCAATCCGGGCCATACGGATCCGGTCGCTTTTTCTTGTGGAGGAGGCGGGAAGCCGACTATCATCGTTCTGGACCATTCGGATGGTTGCGTCCACGTCGCCTATTTCGACTTTTGTGCCCTCTTCAAGCAGATCATAAAGCGACTCCAGCACGCGGCGTGCACTATCAAGGGCCGCGGAAGAGCCCATGAGCATGAGATGGTTGCCGCGCGGGGTGATATGCACATCAAGGCGCTGTTCAACCAGAGCTATGTTCTGATCGAACTCTCCATAGAGTTCAGAAACCAGCCTGTTGTCATCAAAGACCATTTCGACTTGTGATGATCCCGCTGAACTCAATTGTACTGATGACTGCGCCAATCTCCGGGACAGGTTTTTACTCAAACTTCAGGCGCTCCGTCTTGGTTGGCAAGGTTCCGGGCCAACTGGGCGCGATTATCGGATGTGGAATGCGTTTTGGCAAGCTGTTCGCCGTAAAGTGAGTTTTGCCCGGCGGATTTGATACGCAAGGGAACGATTTGCCCGATCATGGTTTCCTCTGCATCTACATGCACCGCCTGCAAATAAGGTGAACGCCCGGCGAGCTGACCGGGCTTGCGGCCCGGTTTTTCCAAAAGCACGTCCATCGTGTTGCCAACACAGTTGCCGTTGAAGGCGTGCTGAAGTTCTTTGATGAGCTTTTGCAACTCCAGAAGACGCTCCGAGGCTATATGAGGCTCCACCTGCCCCTCCAATGAAGCGCCAGGCGTACCCGGCCTCGGGGAATATTTGAATGAATAGGCCGAAGCGTAACCGACTTGCCTGACCAGCGAGAGCGTGTCGGCAAAGTCAGCATCGGTTTCGCCGGGAAAACCTACTATGAAATCTCCCGACAGGGCAATGTCGGGTCGGGCGGTGCGAATCCTGTCGACAATTTCCAGATAATGTTTGGCGGTGTGCTGGCGGTTCATGGCTTTGAGAATTGTGTCCGAACCACTTTGCACCGGAAGATGCAGGTAGGGCATCAATTCGGGCAGGTCGGCGTGGGCGGCAATAAGTTCGTCGTCCATATCCCGTGGGTGGGAGGTGGTGTAGCGCAGGCGGTCGAGGCCTTCAATTTCAGCCAACTCGAACAAAAGAGGACCCAGCCCGGTGTCGACCCCATTCGGGTCCTGCCCATGATAGGAGTTCACATTCTGCCCCAGAAGAGTGATTTCGCGCACTCCGGCCTCCGCCAGTGATTTTGCTTCAGCGACAATCCGCGCAACCGGACGCGAGACCTCACTGCCTCTGGTGTAGGGAACCACGCAGAACGAGCAGAATTTGTCGCAGCCCTCCTGCACGGTGAGAAAAGCGGAAAGTCCACGGGCGATGGTAGCCTGCTTTGTAGCCTGCGGCAGATGGTCAAACTTGTCCTCTTCAGGAAAATCCGTGTCGACCACGCACTGGTTTTTTGCCCTTTGCACCAAGTCGGGCAGGCGGTGATAGGATTGGGGGCCGAACACCAGATCAACAAGGGGCGCGCGTTCGATAATCTCTTCGCCCTCGGCCTGGGCCACACATCCGGCAATTCCAATCATTGTAGCCTTGCCTCGCTCCGCCCTTGTTTTGCGCAGTTTTCTGAGACGTCCGAGCTCGGAAAATACCTTTTCGGAGGCCTTTTCGCGGATGTGACAGGTATTGAGGAGAACAAGGTCTGCTTCATCCAAAATGTTCGTGGTGACATAGCCATGAGGTGCCAGCGCATCGACCATGCGTGCGCTGTCATAGACATTCATCTGGCAGCCATAGGTTTTTATGAACAGTTTCTGGGTCTTTGTGGTCATGGGGGTGCACTTTTCACTACAGCATGTTGTGTTTGTCCGTATCCATTCGACACGAACCACTCTTCTTGTTTCGGCATGTCTTTTGCCCCAGGATCCCTACGCGCCTCCGGGGGACATGCCTTGAGGACCTGGGGCACGAACGGCAGTTGCTACCAAACAATGCTGGCGGGCGCCAGCGGCAATGGACATCAGTATCAGGCCCAATCGTGGCGCTCGGCGAACTTTTCCCCCCGGTTGAGAGCAACCAGCATCCGGCGAACCTCGTTTTCTGCCTGCTGGGAAATCGCCTTGCGGTTGGCGCCTTCGGCAAAAGGCATGGGCTGACCAAACGCCACCGTTACGTCCCTCGTGCCACTGACCAGAATATCCCAGATGTTTTCACGTATGCTCTTGGCCTGTGTCCAGGCAATGAGCGGGCGCTCCGTGCGGGTGATGGGCAGGCCCTGCAAATGGGTATAGGCGATGGTCACAGGCTGGATACATACATATTTTGCCCCCGCCTCAATCATCGCAGTCTGGGCCGAGGCGATAAGGCCGGAACGAAAGGGCATAACATGGGTGCCAACGTCAGGCTGGCCCTCTGCGAAGAGACACACAGCGCCTCCATCGGCCATGCGCCGTGCCATTTCTCCCGGCGCATTGCGGGCCGCAGCCTTTGCCGAAGGGCTTACGTAAATTGTTCGCTGCAATTTTGAAAAAAGCCCGACAACGGGCATTTTTATCAACTCCTCCTTGGCAACGAAAGTAACGTCCGCAACCGAACCGATGGCAATAATGTCCGTCCAGGAAATATGGTTGGCAACCACCAGCGTGGCGCGCCCGGTTTCGGGCTCTCCTATGAGATTGACATGCAGCCCCAGAAAAAATGCAGCAAGGCGATGAAAAATGCGCGGCAGAAAGTTCCATCCCGGCAGGCCCAAGCGCACAATCAGCCACTGAACGGGAACACCGACAATTACAAACGGCACCATGATGAAAAAGAAAAACAGCAGACGGCGAATCATTGAGATTCCTCCGGCTCGGGGTCGCTGGCGGAGCTGTCAGCCAGAGGTACTGCATAAAGTTCAAGACGGTGGTCGACCAGAGTGTAGCCCAGACGGCGGGCAATCAGCTCCTGAATAGCCTCGATTTCCTCGTTGCGGAATTCAATGACTTTTCCGGAACGGATATCGATCAGATGGTCATGATGTTCGTCGGGAATGGGTTCAAACCGGGCCCGGCCATCCTTGAAATCGTGCCTGGTGACAAGCCCGGTTTCCTCAAACAGATTGAGGGTCCGGTAGACAGTGGAAAGGGAAATTCCTGCGTCAATGGCAGAGGCCCGGCGATATAGTTCCTCCACGTCGGGATGGTCGGCAGCCTTCTGGATGACCTGGGCGATAATGCGGCGCTGGTCGGTCATGCGCATGCCGCGGGCAGCGCACTGCTCCTCAAGGGACTGCTCGATATCTGACTTCTGGTTCAATGCAATTCACCTCGTAGCCAAAAAGGGCCGGCCGATTTTTTCAGTTTAGACAAATTCACAGCGCATCACCAGCGCCGTGGCCGGGGAGCCTCCCCTGAGCGGAAAGTAACCTTTGCGTTTGCCCACCTCGATAAAGCCGAAACGGCGATAAAGGCGAATGGCCGGCTCGTTGGCCTCATCAACCTCAAGAAACATACGTTCAACCGGGGTGGTCCTAAGGTCATCAATTCCGGCGCGCAGCAACGCCTCACCCAAGCCCCTGCCCCGCCACCGGGGCGCAACAACGATGGACAGCAATTCGGCCTCGTCGCCGGCCAGCTGCAAAACAACGAATCCGGCAATGTGGCGCCGGGCGTTGCAGGCCACATAAAGGGGTGTCTTGTGGGGAGTTGAAATATAGGCGGCGAGTTCACTTTCCGACCAGCCACGAAAAAACGCGGCGGTGTGCAGGCGGGCGAGGTTTTTTGCGTCTTTCATCAGGCCCGGCTCCACATGCAGGCCCGCCGGGGCCATCCATATTTTCATTTGCGACTCATTTTGCACTAGCTTTGCCCTGAAGGGCAATCCACTTGTTTGTCTGCGGCTTGGCGTCCGCCGCCCGGATGTAGGTCGGGACCGGGGGGAAGTGGCCTAGATTTCCCGCGTTCAGACGATGGGCAAATTCAGCCACAGGCGCTATGTCCAACCGGGGGTTGATCATCAGATACATATCCGGTGTCCGATAGTCTTTTTCGGCCAGCGCCAGTGGCAGAATCACTGCATTGTCCAACGGCTGTCCGGGGGAGGAAAAGCGCTGGGCATAGGCTTCAGAGCGCCGCGCATCCAGCACGACCGAAATCGGTTTTTTGTTTGTGGCCGGAGCCATCAATGACAGGGCGAACAGGTTTGGAATGCCGGCCGATTCTATGTCGAGGGCAAGAGCCAGCCCCCGGGCGGCGGAAATGCCGATGCGCAGGCCCGTGAATGAGCCGGGGCCAGTGGTGACAGCGATACGGCTCACGTCGTCGTAGGTCAGATTGTTCCGTTTAAGAAAAGAGGCGAGCCGGACAAAAAGAATTTCCGCGTGGCCTGTGGCGAGAGGCTCAACCAGCGTTGTCACCTCGCCCCCACGAACCAGCGCCAGCTGCAGGTGCGGCCCGGAAGTATCAATGACAAGCGTTGCAGGAGCGTTCATGCCAGAGTGCATAAAACGCAATGGCGCGCAGAACAAGCCGGGAGGGACAGGATCCTAAACCTGCTGAACCTCTTCGACGCCGGGAACAAAATGGCGAAGCAGGTTTTCGATGCCGTTTTTCAGGGTTGCGGTGGAGGATGGACACCCTGAACAGGCTCCCTGCATCTGCAAATAAACGATACCCTCCTTGAAGCCGCGAAAAATGATGTCGCCGCCATCCATGGCCACCGCTGGGCGGACCCGGGTGGCCAGCAGTTCTTTTATCACCTCAACCATGCCGGCGTCCGCTTCGTCAAAAAATTCCTCGTCGGGGTCGGCAATGCCGCTCTGGTCACCTTCAGCCAGAACCGGCTTGCCGGAGAGAAAATGCTCCATTATCACGCCCAGAATTGCCGGTTTGATGTGGGACCATTCAGCGCCTTCCTTGGTGACAGAAATAAAATCTGTCCCCAGAAACACGCCGGTGACGCCGGGGACCGAAAACAGGCTTATGCCCAAAGGAGAAGCGGCAGCATCGGTGGCGGAGCGAAATTCACGCGGCTCGCCGCTCAGTACTTCCCGGCCGGGCAGGAACTTTAGTGTTGCCGGATTAGGGGTGGCTTCTGTCTGTATGAACACGAGGGAAAACCTCCAACATAATTGGGCCGCTGCCATTTGCTTGCCGCGCCGGAGGATCCAGAGTCGGCAGGACTGGGTTGTATTTTAGAACAATTCCAGACTGACCCGCAATAGGCATATGGGGAGCCGATGTGAAGAGGCAATCCCGCGCCGGCAAAACCGTGTTCATGTCCCATGGGGACAAATAACGGTTTCAACAAAGCCCGATGATGTGCTCGTCACTGACATTGCCCGGAATGATTGTCACCGGAATCGGCAGGGCGTTGGCGCCCCTTGTGGTAAAATCTGAAACCAGCGGGCCAGGGCCTTCCGATGAGGTGCCGGCGGCAAGCACGAGAATGGCGATATCGGGATCTTCTGCGATCTGGGCCTCGATTTCCTCAGCCATACGCCCTTCACGGACGATTTTAGTCACCTCGATGTCCCCGATCGAGCGTATGTCCCTTTCCTTCTCGTCAAGCAGCTTGTTGGCGGCCTCAATGGCTTCGGCACGCAGAACGTTTTCCACTCCGAGCCAGTGCTGAAACTGATCGTTGCCGATTATCGAGATGAGTTCGACCTCGCCATTGGTGCGCTTGGCCCGATGGGCGGCGAATGTGACGGCGCGATCGCACTCTTCCGTATCGTCGATGACCACGAGAAACTTGCGTTTGTGGTAGTCCTTGAGTTTGGTTTTGTATTTGCCCATGTTCCCGGCTTCCAGCCCCGTTCATCATACCGCCAGACTAGAGAACAAAACCGACCACGTCACGCACTTCCGACATGGTAACCTGTGCGATGGTACGGGCACGATTCGCTCCATCTTTCAATACTGCTTCGATATGGCTCGTATCATCGAGCAATTTGCGCATCTCTGTCGCAATGGGGGCCAGCTTTTCCACTGCCAGTTCGGCAAGAGCGGGTTTGAAGGCGCCAAAACCCTGACCGCCAAATTCGGCAAGAACCTGTTCGGCACTCATATCGGCGAGGGCGGCATAAATGCCAACCAGATTTGCCGCTTCAGGGCGCCCTGAAAGGCCTGCCTCCTCTGAGGGCAGGGACTCAGGGTCGGTTTTGGCCTTCCTTATTTTTCTGGCGATGGCATCGGCGTCATCAAGCATGTAGATTGCGGCCATGCCCGATGCATCGGACTTGGACATTTTCTTGGTGCCGTCACGCAGGGAAAGTACCCGTGTGGCCGGGCCGAAAATTACCGGCTCGGTCAGTGGGAAAAAATCCGCTCTCAGGCCGTTGGCAGCGATTGAGGCTGCAAAATCATTGTTGAACTTCTGGGCAATGTCGCGGGTCAGTTCCAGGTGTTGTTTCTGGTCATCGCCCACAGGCACATGGGTTGCCTTGTATAACAGGATATCGGCGGCCATCAGGGCCGGATAGGCGAACAGGCCAAGGGAAACGTTCTGGGCGTTCTTGCCTGCCTTGTCCTTGAACTGGGTCATACGCTGCATCCAGCCCATGCGGGCCACGCAGTTGAAAATCCAGGCGAGTTCTGCGTGCTCTATCACCTGAGACTGATTGAAGATAATATGCTTTTCAGGGTCGACCCCGGCGGCAATGTAGGCAGCGGCAACTTCGAAAGTGGCGCGCTTGAGATCGGCGGGATCCTGCCAGACGGTGATGGCATGCATATCAACAACGCAATAGATGCAGGGATGGGTTTTTTGCAAAGGCACAAAGCGCCGGATTGCGCCCAGATAATTGCCCAGATGCAAATCGCCCGAAGGCTTGATGCCGGAAAACACGCGTTGCTCAAAACTCGTCATGAAAATATTCCTGATTGGGGAGCAGTTGGTCTTTGCCGCCTTATCGCCCAAAGCCGCCCCGGGTTGCAAGCATTTGCTCCGGTGCAAGCTTGCACCAAGAGTGATTCAGCGGCGAAAACCGGCCAGCAGCTCACCCATTCTGGCAACACCGCAAAAGTGTATGAGTGCCGCGTACAGATACAGCCCCACTCCTATCAGGGCTCCCAGGGCGCCAAACTGAAGCCACGGCAGTGTTGTGGCCGAAAACGCCGGCGCAAGAACGGTGGCGCCGGCCCAAAGAATGAAGGCCATGAGAACGCTGGCAAATATTATGATAAGGTGGTGCAGTATCTGCCTGCCAGAGAGGAAGAAATGGCCCCGCCGGATTAGAAACCCGGCAAGGCACATGGCATTGAGCCAGGCAGAAGCGCTGGTGGCAATGGCAATGCCCACATGGGAATATCGAGGAAACAGCAGCAGGCTGAGGCCGATATTCAGGCTGACCGAGGCTGCGGCCAGAAGGGTTGGCGTCAAGGTATCCTCGCGGGCAAAAAACCCGGGCTGGAACACCTTTATCAGCACGAAGGCAGGTAACCCGAATGCAAAAACGCTCAGGGCAGCGGCGGTGGCGGCGGTGGCGGCGGTGTCAAACGCGCCACGCTGGAACAACACCTGGATGATGGGGGAAGCCAGCACATAAAGGGCCGCCGCGGAGGGTATCGCCAACAGCATGGCCATCAGAAGCGACTTGTTTTGCGCTTCTTCAGCTTCTCCGAACCGGTTGCCTTTGAGATGCCGGGACAATTCGGGCAGCAGCACCACACCGATGGCAATACCGATGATGCCCAGGGGAAGCTGGTAAAGCCGATCGGCATAATAGAGGTAGGATATGGCGCCGGATGCCCCCGAAGCTATGATCGTGCCCACGAAAATATTGATCTGGGTAATACCACCGGAGAGCATGGCGGGCAGGGCCAGAGCCCAGAACCTTTTGATATCTCTGTCCCATCCGGGCAGGCGCAGATCCGGCATGAACCCTGCCCGCCCCAGAGCCCATAGGACAATAATTACCTGGGCTACGCCGCCAAAAACTATCCCGACGGACAAAATGAGCGCAGCATCGCCCCGCCCAGCGCTCAACAACACCAGCAAAGCCAAGACCAGAACGAGAACCACATTGAGCATCACGGGGGCGAACGCTGCGGCGAGAAACCGCCCCAGCCCGTTAAGCACAGCACCAAACGCCGCCATCAGTGACATCAGGGCCAGGTAGGGGAAACAGATGCGCGCCAGAAGCACCGTGAATTCGAACTTCACCGGGTCGGCAACAAATCCAGGAACGAACAGCGCCATAATCGCCGGCATAAAGATTTCTGCCAGTACAAGCAGACTGATGAGCACCAATAGCAGCCAGGAGATGATACGTCCGGCAAACTTTCGCGCCTCGCCCTGGCCTTTGCGCTCAAGCGCACCGGCAAACAGCGGAATAAAGGCAGCATTGAACGCACCTTCGGCAAACAGGCGGCGAAACAGGTTGGGAAAACGAAAAGCGGCAACAAAGGCGTCAGCCGCAAGCCCGGTGCCAAGCACTCCTGCAAGCATGATGTCGCGAACAAAACCCAATACTCTTGAAAGCATGGTCATGGCGCCGACGCTGAAAAAATTGCGGTAAAGGCTCATGAACGGGCAGATTCCAGAACTTTAAGCAGGGCGTCGCGGATACGCCTCTGACGGGCGGGGTCCTCAATCTTGGCTCCGGTGAGGTCGGTGATGTAGAACACATCGATGGCTTTTTCCCCGTAGGTACCCACATGGGCGGAGCCGATAGAGAGGTTGAGGTCGGCCAGGACGCGGGTGAGACCATAAAGCAGACCGGCCCGGTCGAGCCCGGAAACTTCGATAACGGTGAATTTTTTTGACAACCCGTTGGATATCTGAACGTCCGGGGGCAGTTTGAAGGGCTTCAGGCGCCGGTTGAGGCGGGAATCCCGACCCAGATTCGCCGGGATTTTGCGCTCCCCGGAGAGCAATTTACGCACGGTATCTATCACCCGGTGCGCGCGGATGCGTTCGTCCTCGTCGACCTGAAAGGCCCGGCGCAAGCGGAAGGTATCAAGCGCCTGACCGTCACGCATCGAGGAAATATGAGCCCCGACAATCGAGGCGTCGCACATGGTGCAGGCCGCCGCAATCCAGGACAGAAGGCGGGGATGGTCGGCGGTGTAAAACGAAACCTCGGTGATGGCCTCGAACTTGCGGATATTGCAGTGGCCGGCAAACTTCTCGCCCCGGTCGTCAGCGCCTTTGACCATATTGGCGTGAGCAATCTGCAAGGACGGCTCGGTGTGCGACCAATAGGGGGTGTAGTGACGGGCGATATATTTTTTGATTTCAGCCTTGGTCCACTCGCCACTCAAACCCGCCTCAAGCTGTTCCTTGATTTGTGCTACGCGCTGGGCCTGGCTGGTCTGGGAATGGCCCCCTGACAGAAGCGGCTCGGTTGCATAATATAGCGCGCGTAAAAGCGAGCCTTTCCAGCCGGTCCAGACGCCGGGGCCGACGGCTCGAATATCGCAGGCGGTCAAAATCATCAGCAGGGCAAGCCGGTTGGGGCTTTGTACGATATCGGCGAAGGCGCGGGCGGTTTCAGGGTCCTGAATATCGCGGGACTGGGCAATTTCACTCATAATCAGGTGGTATTTTATCAGCCAGGCGACGGTCTCGGTTTCCGACGAAGTCAGCCCGAAACGCGGACAAAGGCGCCGGGCGATACGCTCGCCCGCCAGCGAGTGGTCCTCGGGGCGGCCCTTGGCAATATCGTGCAGGAACAGAGCCACGTAAAGCAGGCGGGTGTCGGACAAGGTAGGCAGCAGTTCGTGGGTGAGCGGCAACTCCTTTGTGAGACCGCCATTCTGGATTTCACAGATCACACCCACGGAGCGGATGAGATGCTCGTCCACCGTATAGTGGTGATACATGTTGAACTGCATCAGGGCGACAATTTTGCCGAACTCGGGCACAAAACGGCCCAGAACCCCGCTTTCATTCATGCGGCGCAACACCCGTTCGGCGGTTTTGGGGCTGGTGAGGATATCAAGAAAGTAGGCGTTGGCCTGTTCGTTGTTGCGCAGGTCGGCGTTGATAAGCCTGAGGGACCTGGAAATCTGTTTGAGTGCTTCGGGGTGAAACAGAATATCTTCACGGGCGGCCAGCCAGAATATTTTGATGAGATTAACGGGGTCGCGGTTGAACACGTCGTCCTTTTTGGTGTTGATGCGGCCGCGCTCTATGCCAAAATCGGTTTCGCCGCGGATTTTGCGGCTGCCCTTGCCCCAGTTCTCAAGAAACCGCCCCAGCAAATCGGGCTGCTTGGCGTGGGAAAGTTCCAGGGAAGCACAAAACAGGCGGGTCAGGTCTCCCACATCCTTGGCCACCAGAAAATAGCGCTTCATGAAACGTTCGACGCTGAGCATGCCTGCCCGGTCGGCAAACCCCAGGCGCCTTGCCATCTCGGGCTGAACGTCAAAATGAAGTTTTTCTTCGGCGCGTCCGGTGAGAAAATGCAGGTTGCAGCGCACCCCCCACAGGAAATCCTCGGCCTTTTCAAACAGGCGCAGCTCTGATTTTGAAAATACGCCCTTGTCCACAAGCTCGCGGCTGGTTTTGACCCGGTAATAGTATTTGCCAATCCAGAACAGAGTGTTGAGATCGCGCAGGCCCCCCTTGCCATCCTTGATATTGGGTTCAACCACATAGCGGGTATTGCCCATCTGTTCGTGACGGACATCGCGTTCTGAGAGCTTGGCATCGATGAACTCGGGGCCTGAACCGGCAACGATTTCCTTTTCAAACCGGGCACTCAAAGTATCAAAAAGGCTTTTGTCACCGACGAGAAAGCGCGCCTCAAGCGTTGCGGTACGCACAGTCATATCGGTGCGGGCCATGCGCAGGCATTCATCCAGGGAGCGCACCGCATGGCCTACTTTCTGACCCAGGTCCCAGAGCATATAGAGCACATATTCAGTGATCTGTTCGCTCAAAGCGGTTGGTTTTCTGGGCAGGATAAACAACAGGTCGATATCGGAACCCGGGGCCAGCGTGCCGCGCCCGTAACCGCCCACGGCGGCAATGCAAATGCCTTCCGAAGCCGAGGGGTAGGTTTGCTTGAACACATGGCGGCTGGCAAAGCGGTAAACCGCGCGAATGATTTCATCTTCGGTGCGGCACAGGTTCCTGGCGCAGCGGGTGCCCTTGTGGTCATCAATCAGGTCCTGCTCGGTGCTCTTTCTTGCTTCGGCCAAAGCCAATTTGAGCTGTTTAAGAAACATGGAACGCGCTTCAGGGCTTGCAGGGTCCATATTGCCAATGTCCAGGAACAGCTCGTCAAGAATAGCACCGGCCCCGCGCAGACTGAAACGTCGGGACGGCCTGGAATTCGGAGATGGTTCAGCGAGAGCTGTCGGCATCGCGCATCTTTTTTAGCTGGTAAAGTATATCAATTGCCTGACGGGGGGTAAGCTCGTCAGGGCGCAAGGTGTCGAGCATCTCGTGCAAAGGGTCAGGTTTGTTTTTTTCCTTTGAAGCGGGACGGGAGAAAAGCGGCAATTCATCAAGAGTGAGGGCGCTGGCGCCATGGGGCTGCTGTTCAAGCAGGGTAAGAACAGCGCGGGCGCGCTCCAGCACCTCTTCGGGCAGACCGGCAAGCCGGGCCACCTGTATTCCATAGGAGCGGTCGGCGACCCCGGCCCCCACTTCGTGCAGAAACACAACCTCCCCCTCCCACTCGCGCACTTTCATCGTGTGATTGGAAACCCGGGTGTGCGTTTTGGCCAGCGCGGTCAATTCGTGGAAATGGGTGGCAAAAAGCGCCCGGCAGGCGTTGTTTTCATGCAGTGCTTCAGCCGTGGCCCAGGCGATGGAAAGTCCGTCGAATGTGGCGGTACCACGCCCGATTTCGTCCAGAATGACCAGAGAGCGGTTGGTGGCGCGATTAAGAATGGCGGCGGTTTCGACCATTTCCACCATAAAGGTGGAACGTCCTCGGGCGATATCATCGGAAGCGCCGACGCGGGAGAACAGCCGGTCAACGACACCGATATGGGCGCTTTGAGCGGGCACATAGGCTCCAATCTGGGCCAGCAGGGCCATAAGCGCGTTCTGGCGCAGGAAGGTGGACTTTCCTCCCATATTGGGTCCGGTCACCAGCCAGAGCTGTCCGCCCTCAAGCAGCGGGCTTTCGCCTGCTTCCATTGCCGAAGCGCTCAGGTTGCAGTCATTGGCGACAAAAATCTGCCCCTCATCCCTCAAGGTTTGCTCGACCACCGGATGGCGGCCGTTTCTTATTTCAAATTTCAGGGAATTGTCGACCCGGGGCCGGCACCAGCTCTCATCAGCGGCCAAATCCGCCAGCCCCAGTGCTACGTCCATGCGGGCGAGCGCATCGGCGGTTTGGCGCAACAGTTCTGTTTGGTTCAGA
>DROE01000296.1 GCA_011322005.1 Devosia sp. | reverse complement strand
TTTCCCACCCTCTGCCAGAGGGCTGTCCGGTCTTCGGCGAGCGCCTCGATGTCATCAAGGCGGGGAACGAGTTCGAAAGAACCCTCAAAAGTCGGTGCCAGCCAGCACCCCAGCATCTGGCTCACGCGCCGCACCAGGGGCACTATGCTTTGACGCCAGAACACCCGGTTGGCTTCGGCGTAGTTGGCGTAGGTATTGTCGCCGGGAATGCCCAGCAGCATGGGCGGCACGCCAAAGGCCAGTGCTATCTCGCGGGCGGCGGCGTTTTTGGCTTCGATAAAGTCCATATCGCGGGGCGAGAGCGCCATGGATTTCCAGTCCAGACCCCCCTCAAGCACCATGGGCCGACCCGCGTTGGCGGCGCCCTGAAACCCGACTTCCAGCTCATCCTTGAGGCGGCGGAACTGCTCGTCACTCAGATTGCCGGCAGCGGCCGAGTAGACCAGCGCACCGGAGGGGCGTGCCGCATTGTCGAGCAACGCCTTGTTCCATTTGGCAGCTGCATTGTGCGTATCGAGCGAAAAGCGCGCAGCTTCCAGCGGAGCGAGCCCATAGTGGTCATCAAGGGGATGGAACAAGGTGGCATGCAGCACTTTGGGTATCCGGTGCGCAGTCTGGCTCAACCTGACGGTGCGACCGCCAGCGGTGTAATCATAGGCCACCGGCCAGCCATCCTTTCCGGCCACGACTGACATGCGGTCGGGCCTCAGGGTAAATAGCCCCTTGACCTCGCCCTCAACGATTACCGCTTCGAGATATGCGTTTCCGGCGGTATGGAGATAGCTATAGAGCGCCTCGAGCATTTCTGTGCCCGACTGGCGCGGATTGGGTCTGGCCAGCAGGGCAAGCGCGGGATGCTCGTTCAGAACCGCGCCGGATTCCCGCACCACCAGCGGAACCCGGGTTGCGGCCTCGGCAATCATGCGCACACAGCGATAAACCACCGGATTGCTTGCATAGCCCTCGTGGGCCAGCGATGAGAACCCCTGCGCGCTCCAGCAGGCATCAGCAATGCCGGTGAGTGCAAACAGGGACTGGTTGTTCGCAGATTTTTGTTCTTCAGGCGCGTTTGCGCGCCCGCCGGTCAGGCGGGTCCACCAGGATGCCATGCAATTTCCTCAGGTTAAGTATTCAACTCTCAAAGCCCGCGCACACGAGGCGCGGAGCCGTTCAACAATAATGTCGTCAGTGCCCAGACCAGAGCGTCCACGCGGTCGGGCGAATGGCCATCAGCAAGACCGTTGGGGCCAAAGGCGCACATTTCGTCTTCCAGTTCACCCAGGCCCGGCACATGGTGCACCAGTCCACGCTGATAAAGCGCTGCGACCGGTTCGGCGCGCACCCATTTGGACCGGTTGGCCCGCACCTTTATTACCGGCACCGCGGGGTCGACCTGAGCAATCATACTGACCACCAGGTCGCCACCCTGATTGACCTCGGCGACAACGGCGTCGGCATCAAAACGATGATAGGCCGCAACCACCCGGCGTGCCCATTTCAGCGGCGGGGCCGGTTTCAGCGTTTTGTCGGCAAGCACAATTGCCTGCTCGCCAAACCTGGCTGCAACGATTATGCCGCAGGCGTCTGATTTGGTGTTAGAGCTGACCGCCGGGTCAACGCTCACTAATACCCGTTCCAGTTCAGGCGGCTTTGCTCGAACGGCGGCTTCAAGGTCGGCGCGCAGCCACAAGGCATCGGGCAGGTCTTCGATAAGCTCACCATCAAGTTCCTGACGTCCCAAAAACGTTCCCTGATAGCGCCCCACTATCTGGTCCAGGAAACCCGGCGCCAGATTTGATGCGTTGTCGCTGGTGCGCATGCCGGTGACAACAGTTTTATCGTCAGCCAAAATCCGCCTCAATAATTTGGTCGGCCTCGGCGTCGTGGTCACCATCTGGCGGGGCCGGTCTCCCAGCCTCAAACCGAACTGCAGCATGTCCCAGGCTGCTTCCGCATTGGGCCATTTGGCCAGTTCGTCGCACCAGGCGGCGGCGAACTGGGGTCCACGAAACCGTTCGGGTTCGGAGGCTGACATCAGAAGGGCTTCACTTCCGTTCTTCCACACCAGCATGTTGCGACCCTGATCAAAGCGGGGTCGGTCCGACACCGGGCCGATGCTCAGAATGCCAGAGGTGCCTTCAACCATCACTGCGCGGGCCTGCGCAATCGTCTCCGAAACCAGCGCGATGGGGCCTGAAAATGCCCTGCCGCTTTTGCCTGCTGCCAGTTCCCGCACCCACTCGGCCCCGGCTCGGGTTTTGCCCGAGCCACGTCCGCCCATCAAGAGCCAGGTGGTCCACCTCCCTTTTGGGGGCAGTTGTTGGGGCCGGGCCCAGAAGCGCCAGTCATGTTCAAGGTCGGCAATCTCATCATCGTTGAGAGAGGCGACGAATTTGTCGACCTCAGCTTTTTTCAAGCTGGCTGATGCGCGCTGAAATCTTTTCCCTTAGTGCCATCATCTCGGACTTCGGCCTTTTTTGCGTCGGCGAGCTGGCGCTGTGTTTGACATCCAGCTCCACGAGCTTTTCAAGGGTGCGCGAGAGAGTGCCCAGCAGCGCTACCTCCCTGTCGGCGTTTGAAGCGTCCATAGTACGGGTTTCCATGTTTTTTATCTGTTTTTCGAGTACACCGAACAGGCGCTCAATCAGTGGCGCGCGCTGCACGGTTTTTTTTGCATAACGTCCCGGCCAGCCATATCTGTTTCTTGCTTTTGCAAATGCGGAGCGGGATATTTCGTGTTTTTCGCAGATCCTGGAGACAGTCAGCTTGCCCTGTCTGTAGTCATGCTCGATGGCGGACCAGTCAGGAGGCATTCCAGCGGTCACGTTTATTCCTGTTTGTCCAGTGAAGTTGATTTGCCGCCGAACCCGGTCTTTCACCCAATTCTCCGACCATGCCTGAACTATAGCTTATCTGCGTGACGCGGGGATAAGTTAGCGGTTTTTCTTGCTAAAATCCATCATTCAGGGAATAGCCCAAACGCTCGGCCCAGGGTTCCAGCCTGCCCAAAACAGGCGCCAGCTCATTTCTATATTGCCGCCAGCGGTAGCGGGATTTCAGATAAACGGGTTCGGCGACCTGCTCATAGCTGGGGGTATTTATGCCATCGCGCACACGGGCGTGGCCGGTCGGATCCAGTACCGCATCACTCCAGTCTACGTCCAGAAACTCCAGCAAAGGGCGCACCTCCTCTTCAAGGTCGGTGACCAAACCCTCATAGCGTATCGTGTGCACGCGAACAGGCAGGGCCGTCCTGCACTTCTTCCACAGCTCCATGATGGCGCAATAGGTATCGGCGGCACTCTCCAGTTCCAGAAAATTGGCCATGGCACCGTTCAGCCGGTACAACTGCATGAAATTGCTCAGCACCACATCGGCGGGGTGGCGAAGGGCAAAAATAAAGCGCGCATCGGAAAACAGTCTGACAATCAGGGGGACGTAGAGGATGTTCAGAGGCATTTTATCGACCAGCAGAGAGCCTTCTTTCAATTCCAGGTGGCGTGAAGCCTGCTCAAAATATTCGGCACGCAGAAGCTCCGCTTCTTCCCCCGTCAGGTGCGCATAATCGTTGGGGAGGGGTTTGCCTGATGAGCCCAGATTCTTGACAAGCCGGGGCACTACCGGCCGTTCCTCCATCACCTGAATTAACGGGTGGGCGTCGAGCACCTGATCGAGCAAAGTAGTCCCCGAGCGGGGAAACCCGATCAGAAAAACCGGGTCTTGTCTGTCGCTCGCCCCAATATTTTGCCAGTTGTCGGCAATTCCGGGGAGCAATTGTTCCAGTGTCTCTTCAATCCCCTGGCGGAAGCGTCTTGCCTCTCGCATCACTTCCTTGCTCGCAGCGGATTTTTGCATCTGGTTCCCGCGTGCAAAATGGGCAAATGCCTGTTCCGGCCGGCCCAGGGCATCATAGATCCTGCCCATCTCGAAACAGACCGAGACACCATCCTCCGGTGCCAGTGAAGCGGCATCAACCCCTTCAAGCACGGCGGCCGCCTCAGTCTCCTGCTTGCCCCGGCGCAAAATTTTGGCCTTCAAAACCAGCGCCCCTGCCATGCCCGGCGCTCTTGACAATACCTCCTCAACCGCTTCCATCGCGCCCGGAAGATCGTGGCTGCGCTCCAGCAAAGCCGCGAGATTGAAGCGGGCCTCAATATGGTTGGGGTTCAGCGCCAGCGCGTTGCGATAGCTTTGTCTGGCCGGCTCAAGCCGTTCCAGTTCCCGAAGCACATTGCCCAGGTTGTAGTGGGGTTCGAAATTTTTCCCCTCAAGTGCAATTGCGCGCTGGTAACACTGGGCAGCGGCTTCAAATGCCAAAAGGTCCTTATGGACGTTACCAAGATTGTTATGGGCTTCGGTCAGGGCCGGGTCCAGCGCCACGGCGCGGGAAAAACTTTTCACGGCGCGTTCGTGCTGGGCGAGCTTGCGCTGGGCGACGCCCAGATGGTTGAACGCATCGGCAAAGTCCGGTTTGGCGACAATCGCCTTTTGCAGCAATTGAACGGCTCGGGCGTTTTTGCCCTGACTTATGGCGATAAGGCCCAAGAGATTGAGGGCAACCGGTTGGTTGGGAATGGCCTTGAGCACCTGCCGGTAGCCGCGTTCCGCTGCAACCAGATTCCCCGCCTGATGGGCTGCAACAGCATGGTTCAGCGCCTGGTTGAGTTCCATCTGTTTTGCTGGCGGAAGTGGAGCAGCGCCGCCTTTGGTCTGCCGATTGCGTTTTCTAACCAATACCTTGTTTCCTTGCGAGCGCGTATATCATTCTTCAGGCTCCCAGTCTGGCCAATCAACGGCGTGCGCCTCCCACTCGCCGGGTGCTACTTCAGCTTCGCCCACCGTGCGAGCGTGAACCGAAACCCCGGCACGCCTTACACTGTCCGGGTCTCCGGAAATCAGTGGATGCCACCAGGCAAGTCCCCTTCCTTCAGCCAGCCGCCGGTAGGCGCAGGTTACAGGTATCCAGGGTATCTCACCAACGTTGGCCGGGGTCAATTTAATGCAATCGGGCACTTTTTCCTTGCGATTTCCGTAGTCGGTGCACCTGCAGGTGTTGTCATCGAGCAGGCGGCAGCGCACATCGGAATTGAAGACTTCTCCGGTGTCTACGTCCTCCAGCTTTATCAGGCAACAACGGCCACAGCCGTCACACAAAGCCTCCCATTCCTGCTGGTTAAGCTCGTTGAGAGCTTTTTTTTCCCAAAATTGCATGATGGTCCGATGATTGTGTTATAGGGAGGGCTTTCCAGCGCAGTTTTGCACTGGCCGTGGCGGCCGAATTAGGGCAATTTGACACTGGCTGAAGCGGCTCAAACCGATACTGTCCTTTCTTCAAGCACGGAATAGCTCTTGCAAGACCCCTTCTACAACAGACAGAAGCGAAAAAAGAGCACGTCTCTTCTGGAGGCGGATGCCTGGCTCGACTCCACGCTCTATGATTTCTTCCAGTCCCTGGGGCGCGGTTACAACAGGTTTCAGGATGCAATGTCGGTCTTTCATGTCTATGGATTGCGCCGGTTCTTCGTGGAATTAGTTTCCGATGGTGTAAACCTTCTGGCCCTCGGGCTCATATTGATGACGGCGTTGGCACTGCCTGCCTTTGATGCGACAGCATCCGGCGAATTCAACCGGGCGGAAGACTACTCTGTGATTTTTCTGGACCGCTATGGCAATGAAATTGGTCGGCGC
>DROE01000295.1 GCA_011322005.1 Devosia sp. | reverse complement strand
CCACCCGCAAGCTGGCCGACTTCATGGCCTCGCAAGGGGTCGACACGCGCCCCGAAGAGGTTCCCAACCTCAAGGGCGACGAGGCACGGGCGGGCTTCATCGAACGCTTCAAGGCGGTGCGGCGGCTGACCACCCAGATCGACCAGTACACCGACCTCGACGACGCGGCCAGGGCGAAGATCGAGGCGCTGATCCCGCGCGACTCCTTACGCGCCTTCTCGGCCCAGTATCTGGAGGTCGCAAAACGCCTGCAGGAGCATCAGCGCAAGACCGACGACCCCGACGACCCCATCCAGCAACTGGAATTCGAATTCGTGCTCTTCGACAGCGCGCTCATCGATTACGACTACATCATGCGGCTCATCGCGCGCTTCACCAGCCAGCCGGCGAAAAAGCAGAAGATGACGCGCGAGGAGTTGATGGGCCTTCTCGCCTCCTCCGCCCGGCTGATGGACGAGCGCGAGGATCTGGAGGCCTATGTCGCCACCCTCGCCGAGGGCACGCCGCTCAGCGAGGAGGAGATCCGCGAAGGCTACGCCCGCTTCAAGGCCGCGCGCGAAGAGGCCGAGCTGGCCCGCATCGCTGAGAAGCACGACCTGCCGCTGGAGGCGCTCAAGGACTTCGTCGCCGGCATCCTGCGCTTCAACATCTTCAACCCCGACGCGTTGACCGCGCTCTTCCGCCCCAAGGGGCTGGGCTGGAAGGCGCGCAGCCGGGCGGAGCTGGCGCTGATGGAAGACCTCATTCCGCTTCTGCGCAAGAGGGCCCAGGGCCAGGAGATTTCGGGGCTGGAGGTCTATGAAGATGTCTGAGGCGAAGGCCGGAGCAGTGCCAGAGCTGCGCTTCCCCGAGTTCCGCGATGCGGGGCCGTGGGAGGTGAAGCGGTTGGGGGATCTTCTCGCACAAACTCCAGACTACGGCGTGAATGCCCCTGCCGTTCCCTATTCCGAAGATTTGCCCTCATACGTTTGAATTACCGACATCAACGAAGATGGTTCGCTTTCTAAAGAAGGGCGCGTGTCGGTCGACATTTCGGCATCGATAAGCCATTATCTTGCGCCCGGTGACATTGTCTTGGCACGAACCGGCGCGAGTGTCGGAAAATCCTATAAATACGACCCCAAAGACGGGAAACTCGTTTTCGCGGGTTACCTCATTAGAGTTAGGCCCGCACCCAGCAAGCTTAACTCGGAATTCTTGTCAAATTTTCTCAGGACGAGGCAATATTGGCGGTGGGTCGAGCAGACTTCCGCGCGAAGTGGGCAACCCGGTATCAACGGGACGGAATACGCGGAAATGCCCATTCCGCTTCCTCCTATCCCCGACGAACAACAAAAGATCGCCGATTGCCTGACCTCGCTCGACGATCTGATCCGGGCCGAGGAGGGGCGGCTGGAGGCGCTGCGCGCCCACAAGAGGGGCCTGATGCAGCGCCTCTTCCCCGCCCCCGGCCAAACCACCCCCCGCCTCCGCTTCCCCGAATTCCGCGACGCCGGCCCGTGGGAGGTGAAGCGGTTGGGGGGAGTCTTTGCCGAACGAGTGGAGCGCGGGGGTAACCGGAACCAGTTGCTTTCTGTAACGATGGAAAGAGGAGTCGTCCCGACGTCTGATCTGGATAGAAGAACGAACGCCAGTTCAGACCTTTCAAATTACAAGCAAGTGCGGCCAAGCGACATCGTCTACAACTCTATGCGGATGTGGCAGGGTGCGAGCGGCGTGTCGAAAAACTTCGGCTTGGTCAGCCCGGCATACACGGTGGTCATACCTGACGATGGCCAGATCCCGGAATTTTGGGGATATTACTTCAAGCACCCATCAAGCCTTGAAAAATTCACTCAATACTCGCAGGGTGTGACGTCCGATACTTGGAATCTGAAGTTCCCGACTTTCTCGGCAATCAAGATGGCGGTTCCTCCTGCCGCTGTTGAACAACAAATGATCGCCGATTGCCTGACCGCGCTCGACGATCTGACCTGCGCGCAGGGCGAGACTATCGAAGCCCTCAAGGCCCACAAGAAGGGCCTGATGCAGAAGCTTTTCCCGCGGGAGGTCGGTTGAGCCATGGCCGACGTGCAGAGCTTCCCGTCCCTTGAGGACCTCGCCACCCATCTGCGCCGGGAGATCGAGGAGAAGGCCAAGAAATGCACCCTGATCTTCGCCCACAACGGCACCGGCAAGACGCGGCTGTCGATGGTGTTCAAGGAGCTGGGCAAGGAACATGACGCCGATGGCAAGACCACGGCCCGCGACACGCTCTATTTCAACGCCTTCACCGAAGACCTTTTCAGCTGGGACAACGACCTGCAAAACGACCGCGACCGCGTGCTGCGCATGAACCGCGACTCGGCCTTCTTCGACGGGCTCGCCGAGCTGGAGATGGAAAACCGTATCCGCCCCATCCTGCGCCGCTACTGCGATTTCGAATTCCAGATCGACTATGCGCAGGGCACGATCCTCTTCTGGCGCGAGACCGAGAAAGACGCGGACGGCAACGAAGTGCCCATCCCGATCAAGATTTCGCGCGGCGAGGAAAACATCTTCATCTGGTGTTTCTTCCTGGCCGTCGCCCAGCTCGCCATCGACGGGCAGGAAGCCTATGACTGGGTGAAATACCTCTACATCGACGACCCGATTTCCTCGCTGGACGAGAACAACGCCATCGCCGTCGCCGCGCATCTGGCGCGCATGCTGAAGGATCAGGACCGGCTGAAGGCAGTCGTCTCCTCCCACCACACTCTGTTCTTCAACGTGCTGTGCAACGAGCTGAGCAAGCCGTGGCAGCTCTTCCTGAGTTGCGACGGCACCGGCTGGAAGCTGCGCAACACGGGCCAGACCCCGCGCTTCTATCACGTCGCCATGCTGAAGGAGCTGCACGGGGCCGCGCAGTCCGGCAAGCTCTACACCTATCACTTCACCATCCTGCGCAGCATCATGGAAAAGACCGCGACCTTTCACGGGTTCAACCACGTCGGCGAGGTGATGAAGCGCGACCCCGACGACGAGGACGGCACGCTGCATTTCCGCTATGTGCAGCTTCTGAGCCATGGGAGCTATTCGCTGTTCGAACCGGTCGAGATGATCGAAGAGAACAAGAATATTTTCCGCAGGATTCTGAACAACTTCATGAGTGATTATCGCTTTAACCCCGAGCTGTTCCCCGAAGAAGAAGCCGAGGAGGCCACCGCATGACCGAACAAGACCAGATCCGCCTGGGCAAGACCCTCTGGGCCATCGCCGACGAGCTACGCGGGGCGATGAATGCGGACGATTTCCGCGATTACATGCTGTCCTTCCTCTTCCTGCGATACCTGTCGGCCAATTACGAGGAGGCCGCGAAGGCCGAACTGGGCCCCGACTGGCCCGTGCTGCCGCCGGGTGATCGCTGGTCGCCCCTGGCCGTCTGGTATGCGCAGAACCCGGAAGATACCGAGGAGTTCGAAGACGTGATGCGCCGCAAGGTGCATTACGTCATCAAGCCCGATCACCTCTGGAACTCCATCGCCGAGCTGGCCCGCACCCAGAGCCCCGATCTGCTCAGCACGCTGCAGCAGGGCTTCAAGTTCATCGAGAACGAGTCCTTCTCGTCCAGCTTTCAGGGGCTGTTCTCGGAGATCAACCTCGATTCCGAAAAGCTCGGCAAGAATTATGCCCAGCGCAATGCGCGGCTCTGCACGATCATCCAGAAGATCGCCGAGGGCTTGGCCGATTTTCCCAGCGAGCGCGACCTGCTCGGCGACGCCTATGAATATCTGATCGGCCAGTTCGCCGCCGGTTCCGGCAAGAAGGCGGGCGAATTCTACACGCCCCAGCAGATTTCCAGCATCCTGTCGGGGATCGTCACCCTCGACAGCCAGGATCCGGCAGCCGGCAAGCGCGACAAGCTGGGCAATGTCTATGATTTCGCCTGCGGCTCGGGCTCGCTCCTGCTGAATGTCCGGCGCCACATGCGCAAGGGCGGCATCGGCAAGCTCTTCGGGCAGGAAAAGAACATCACCACCTACAACCTGGCCCGGATGAACATGCTGCTCCACCGCGTACGCGACACCGAGTTCGAGATCCACCATGGCGACAGCCTGGAAAACGACTGGGACATCCTGCGCGAACCGAACCCGGCGAAGAAGATCGAGTTCGATGCCGTGGTCGCCAACCCGCCCTTCAGCTACCGCTGGACCCCGACCGAGGAGATGGCGAAGGACTTTCGCTTCAAGGATTACGGCCTGGCGCCGAAGTCAGCTGCCGACTTCGCTTTCCTGCTGCACGGGTTCCACTTCCTCGCCAAGGACGGCACCATGGCGATCATCCTGCCGCATGGGGTTCTTTTCCGGGGCGGAGCCGAGAATAAGATTCGCACCAAGCTCCTGAAGGACGGCAACATCGACACTGTGATCGGCCTGCCGGCGAAGCTGTTCTACTCAACCGGTATCCCGGTGTGCATCCTCGTCCTCAAGAAATGCAAGCGCACCGATGACGTGCTCTTCATCAACGCGGCCGAGCATTACAAGCAGGGCAAGCGGCAGAACGCGCTGCTACCCGAGCACATCGACAAGATCGTCGAGACATACAAGCACCGGAAGGAAGAGGATCGCTATTCGAGGGTCGTCAGCCTTCAAGAGATAGAGGAAGAACACGATTTCAACCTGAACATTTCGCGTTATGTGAGCACTGCCGAACCGGAAGAGGAGGTCGATCTGGCCGCTGTTCATCAGCGACTCGCTGACCTGCGGAAACAGGTTGAGACGGCCGCCCAGCGACACAACCGCTATCTGGAGGAACTGGGGGTGCCGGCGTTGCCATACGAACTTGAGAATGGATCAGATTGACGTGGCTATTGGTGTACTTTTCAGGTGAGTGGCGGAGGATGCAAAGCAGGCACCGTTCACACATTGGCGAACGTCCGATCCTGGTCGATTTTCGCCAGTTGCCACCGCCATCGAAGTGTTCAGGTTGCGTTACAAAATAATGGTGGGATTTCAGTATCTTGCAAGAAATTCACCAAATCGCCGCAGTCATGAGGTTCAGAGAAAAACGGCCCGGAGAGACCGATTTCGGGCCTCCCGGCGCCTCCGGTGGTGAATAGCCCACCCCGCATAACCCTTGAAAACAACGGGAAAATCCGGGCGCGGCCAAGTCCGGAGAAACATTTCTCGAAAGCAAGTGGCGGAGAGGAAGGGATTCGAACCCTCGAGACGATTCCTCGCCTACTCCCTTAGCAGGGGAGCGCCTTCGACCACTCGGCCACCTCTCCAGGGCCGTGCTTAAAGACCAAACCCGCAGGCTTCAAGCGTTTTTGTGGCAATTGGTCAAATTTGCCGATGCTTGAGTGCTCTTGACAACTTGTTCAGGCTTGCACTGGCTTCATTCGCGCCAGCTCCTATCCGGTCTGATTGAATAAAATCCGGCCTACAAATCTTTGTTTGGTCGCGTTGTACAAACCGGATAACTGGTTCCAATTAGCCTGGAAACGCTCCAGGCGACCGCGAGAGGCAGCCCGCAAGCTGCCGGGGCGAGCAAATTCAGGCCCGGATAACCTCCAATTTTGGCTTGATTAATCTGAAATTTGGCTCAACTATGCGAATCTGGGGATATTCCGTTTTTCTGGAGTGAGTCGTGCGGCAGGGGAAACCTGAAAGATCAAAGGGGCTACGTTCAGGGGGTTCACTGGCAGGTGTTGCCTGTGCGGCCATTTTTCTGGCTGCCGGCAATGCACCGGCGGCTGTCGGCGATCCAAACAGCCCCATTGTTGGCACATGGATCACCCTGTCCCAGTCTCAGATATCCATCGAGCCCTGTGAAACCGGCTATTGTGGCTTCATCACCAAGGTAGTTATTCCCCAGCATATTCGGGACAAGTATGGCGACAAGGTCGATGAGTTCAATGGAAACTATGTAGACAGCCTCAACAAGGACCCCTCTTTGCGCGGACGCCCGGTTCTGGGTCTGCAAATCCTGTCACTGGAGGCAGAGTTTTCGCGTGGCAAAATGAAGGGTGTCATCTACAACCCCGAGGACGGGGAAACCTATGAGGGATTTCTGGAAATGCTGGACGACAACAATATCCGCCTTTCCGGATGTGTCTTGTTCAATCTGTTTTGCATGGGCGAAGACTGGGTGCGTGCCACCACTCCTTGAAAGGGGATGCTGGCACGCACCCCCAAGGATTTCAAGAGGACGATCTGACACTTAATCAGTTTCTTTGCTAATCCTTCAGCATTTCGCGGGCACCCTGCTTCAACGCTGTCACAAAATCTGCTTCTGATTGCCCAACTCAACTATCTGTCGCCAGTAGCCCGGTGGCGCTGATTGAACAGAACCGACTGGGCCTGCTCATCGTTGGCGATTTCGGTTTTCTGGTCCTTGTCCTTGCCTATCGCCAGACCTGCCAGCACGCCGGGTCGGGCATTCATGCGATTGTGCCATTTGGCAAAATCGGGAAATTCGGCAATGTCGATACCCTGCTTTTCGTAGTTGTTTGCCCAGCCGATGGTGGCAATGTCGGCAATGGAAAACTCGTCGGCGATAAAATCGCGCCCCTGCAACTGCCGGTCCAGAACGCCATAGAGGCGGTGTGTTTCATCCACATAGCGCTTGATGGCGTAGGGAATTTTTTCCGGTGCATACAGGGCGAAATGATGGTTCTGACCGAGCATGGGGCCAAAGCCGCCCATCTGCCAGTTCAGCCACTCATCGACCTTGACCTGTTTGCGCGGGTCGGAGGGGTAAAACTGGCCAAATTTCTGGCCCAGATATTTCAGGATTGCGCCGCTTTCGAACACTGAAATCGGCTTGCCGCCCGGCCCTTCAGGGTCAACAATAGCTGGAATGCGGTTGTTGGGGGAAATTTTCAAAAAGTCGGGAGCGAACTGCTCGCCCTTGCCGATATCGACCATATGCAGCGTGTAGGGCACGCCCAACTCTTCCAACATGATGGAAATCTTGTAACCGTTGGGGGTGGTCCAGGTGAAAAGGTCGATGGGCTTTGTCTGGTTTGTCATTTTGATTTATCCGTGAATTTTTTACCGAATATTCGTCGCGGCTGGTGGCCGGGTCAGATATATCGTAATTTTACGATGAAATGCAACAGGCGGTCCCTCCCCTGTCCACACAATGCCGGGAAACAAAGCATAATGGTGTTGCCATCAGCAACGCTGATGGGCTTTGAGACCCAAATGTGTTGGACAAGTTTCAAATTGTTGCGCAGGTTGGACACGAATCGCGTTTCAGGGATGACCGAATTGGAAATCTTACTGCTGTTTTTCGCCGGACTGGCAGCGGGCGCAGTAAACTCGCTGGCCGGCGGGGGCTCATTCATTGCCTTCCCAGCCCTGCTGCTGGCAGGGGTGCCGGTGGTTGTGGCCAATGCCACCAATACCTTTGCCGCATGGCCCGGCTACGTCTCGGGGGCGATTGGCTACTGGACGCATATCAGGGACAATATGCGTCTTTTGCTGCCCTACTCGATTGCGGCGCTCGTTGGCGGTTTTCTTGGCGCCGAACTGCTGCTGCGGGTCAGCGATGCGCAGTTTTCCGTTGTTGTTCCCTGGCTGATGGGCGTTGCGGTGTTCCTGTTTGCCTTTGGCGGGCGGATAAGTCAGTTCCTGATGGCAAAGACCGCGGGGCAAAAAAGTACGGCACTTCTGATCTGGGGTGCCCTGCTGGTACTGCTGACACTGATTTGCCTTTATGGCGGGTTTTTCAACGCCGGGCTGGGTATCATCCTTTTGGCCTTTTTTGCCCTTGCGGGTCTGAAGAATATCCACGCGCTCAACGGGTTAAAGCTGCTGCTCTCGGGCATCGTGGCAAGCGTGGCGGTGGTGCGTTTTGCTCTTGAAGGCTCCATTGCCTGGTATGAGGGGTCTCTGGTTTTTGCCGGAACCCTGGTTGGCGGCTACCTTGCGGCACGGCTGGCGCATCTGATTCCGGCCCCGGCCTTGCGGACGGCAATCATCATTTACGGCATTATTCTGACAGCGGTTTTCTTCTGGCGTGCCTACGTTTGAGCCGTGGCTTGCGCAGGCTTTACCCAAACCGCGCAGTCGTGAAATGCCGCGCCGCCAAAAGGGGGCGCCGGGTCTGAACCGATTAGCGTATTGATGCCCTGCCCGTCCGGGTGGGCAGCGTTTTTATGCAGGCTTTCGACGATGACAACACCGCGCTGAAGTCCGTCAAATAATTGCGCTTTCAGAGTGACTTGCCCGCGCCTGTTGCCGATTTGAATCATGTCGGCATCAGCAATATCGAGTTCCTCTGCGTCTTCGGGGTGGATGAAGGCCCGGGGGGTTTTCTCGCGCTTCTGGCTGCCCGGGGTTTCGGTGAAACTGGAGTTGAGAAAGGCCCGCGCCGGGCTGGTGGCCAGCCGGAACGGATGGGTCGCGTCATTGGGTTCGTTGGCGTCAAAATGTCCGGCAAACTCAGGCATGATTTTTGGGTCACAGGTCCATTCAGCACCTTGCTTTTTGCGCACTCCCTCCCAGTCAGGAGCAAAGCGGAACTTACCATCCGGCCAGGCAAATCCGGTAGAAAAACTGGCTTCTTCCGGCGCCAGTCCGCGTTCGACAAAGCCGGTTTTGGCAATCTCTTCAAGCTTTCCGTACCCGGAGCGGGCAAAGGTTTCAGCA
Organism: Devosia sp.; assembly: GCA_011322005.1. Classification (GTDB taxonomy): domain Bacteria; phylum Pseudomonadota; class Alphaproteobacteria; order Rhizobiales; family Devosiaceae; genus DROE01. The sequence continues at coordinate 5,157 of DROE01000295.1, read as the reverse complement.
ACCGTCTCCCGGTCGCTCAAATCAAAGCCCCCACCAGTCACCCCGAGCCGTTTTGCCAACTGGTTTATCAGCCAGTGGTTGGAGCGGGCCTCGCCCGGCGGATCCATGTGTTTTGGCCCGAACAACACCCGGGAGTGCCCTCCCCTTGTATAATAGTCATTGTGCTCAAGAAACATGGTTGCTGGCAAAACAATGTCGGCCATCTCTGCAGTTTCGGTCATGAACTGTTCGTGCACGACGACGAAGAGGTCTTTGCGTTCAAAGCCCTGGCGCACCAGTGCCTGTTCGGGGGCAACAACAGCGGGGTTGGTGTTTTGTATCAACATCGCTTTGACGGGGGGGCCGTTCTTCAGCGCTTTTGGGTCCCCGGTCAGCACCGGGCCGATAGCCGACATATCAAGGGAGCGCGCCTTTTTGCCATGGGGAACTCCACCCTCCAGAATGACTGACTTATCCAGCCCCCAGACCCCGGAATTGGAGAAAAACGCGCCGCCGCCCTTGTGCTGCCAGGCCCCGGTCATGGTGGGGATACACAGGGCTGCGTGCATGTTGGTGGCGCCATTGCGCTGGCGGGTGAAACCGTAGCCGAAGCGGAAATAGGTCGCAGGCGTAGTGCCGACCAGTGTGGCAAACTCCACGATTTCCTTATCGCTGAGGCCGGTGATTTCCGCGGCCCACTCAGGGGTGCACTTTTGCAGGACTTCTGAGAACTCTGGGCCAAAGTCGCTGTATTTTGCCATAAAATCCATATCGGCCAGATTGTCGCGCAAAAGCACGTGCATGACGGCGGCGGCAAAGGCACCATCCGAGCCGGGTCGGAGAATAATTCCAACATCGGCCTGAGCCATAGTCGCGGTTTCGTAAATGTCTATACAGACGATTTTGGCCCCGTTGTTTTTGCGTGCCTTGATGGCGTGGGTCATCAGGTTGACCTGGGTGTGGACCGGGTTTGTGCCCCAGATAATTATGCAATCGGAGTGGGCCACCAGTTCGGGATTGGGACCGGCAAGTTTTCCGGTTCCGGCCAGAAAACCCACCGAAGCAATCAGAGAACAGATGGTGTGATATTGGCCCGAGTAGTTTTTGGCATCGCGCAGGCGGTCGGTGGAGCCGCGCATGACGTGACCCATGGTGCCCGCATACTGGTAGGGCCAGATGCTTTCAGAACCAAACTCGGTTTCGATAGCCATGAAGCGCTCAGCGATTTCGTCCAGCGCCTCGTCCCAGGATATGCGCTGCCAGTTTTGTTTCCCATCCCGGCGCTGAGGGAAAAGCAGCCGGTTGGGGTGGTGGATGCGTTCGGCATAGCGTGCGACTTTTTCGCAAATCACTCCGTCGGTATAGGGGTCGTCCTTGGCGCCGCGCACCCGCCCGATGGTGGTATCGCTGAGCAACTCCACTTCAAGCGCGCAAGTAGAGGGGCAGTCATGGGGGCAGACCGAGCGCACGACGGGTACGGACCGAGATGGCTTTTGAGACATTGGTGTTTCAATGCAAAAACGAAAATAACTGCCGAAGTTTATAACTAGAAACGGTGCAAATTGACACAGGCTTAAGGCATCGACAAGTCTGGTTTGTGAGTCCACAGTTTTACCGGACTGCTTGATGCAACCTTCGAAGGAGAACGCCCGGTGGAGGGACCTTGATGGGGCTTGCCCCCAACTCGCCGCCGGATGGGCACGCCGGTGGGTGGGTGCGCAATGTTCTGAGTGGATGGGGGCTGGCAGATGTCTTCCTCAGATTGGCTGGCGCTATTGGTTTGAAAATGCTTTCTGCGATTGGTCTCGGCGTGGTTTATGCCTCATTCGGCTGCCTGAAGGGGGCATGCCCCGGAGCATGAACCCGGCCCTGCCTGCCTGATGCAATATGGCGGAATATGCAGTTTCGACGCTGTTCCCCCCATACCACAGATGAGGGAGAGTGTTTCGAAAGTATCAACCGGCGCCAACGTCGCGCGCGAGGGCAATATTGCCATTCAGGAAGAGTTTGGCGCCGCGGCATTGGCCAGCAGTTTTGCCGCATGGGAATTGTTCATTCGGCGGCGCCCCGGCCGCCCTCTGGTGGAGGCGGCGTGGCAGGAGTTGCGAAATCATGAATACAATTGCAACAAAGATTAACATAAATGCGCTATGCTCTGCGTACCCGATATTCAGATTGAACTGATTGGAGAGCCTTATGAGTGGGACGGGAAATTCAACCAAGTCAGTATCCGCTACCGGAAGTCAGTTTGTTGACGGAGTGTTGACCACCGTGGCGTGGGGCGATGCGACGATCAATTATGCATTCTCCCAAAGCTCCGCTGCCTATTCTTACGCGGGCACGGGCATTGCAGACCTGCCAGCCAATTTCAACACGATTTCCGCGGCTCAGGAAACCGCGATCCATTTTGCGCTCAATGCGGACTCCGGTCCGGCTGCCAGCAGGGGATTCTCCGTTGAAGGGTTTACCAAGCTGGGGGTCGATTCGCTCGGAAATGCCAACAGTGCAACGGCTGAAATACGCTTTGGTGAAACCTCTTCGGGGTCTGTGGGCACTGCGCGGGTCGGAGATTTCCCCGGCAACTATATCAGTTCAGCGGTGGATGACAATGGCGATGTCTGGTTTGGCACCGCTATAAATTACCGTGCGCCGGAAGCGGGCAATTATTCCTGGCACACTCACCTGCATGAAATAGGTCACGCACTGGGGCTGAAGCACGGCCAGGAGAACTCGATCTGGGGTCCGATGCCCAGCCAATGGGACTCCATGGAATATTCGGTGATGACCTACCGATCCTATGTGGGGGATCCGCTGAACGGGGGCTATTCCAACGAGCCCCTCGGGTTCGCGCAGACCTTCATGATGGCGGACATTGCCGCCCTGCAACATATGTATGGTGCTGACTATTCCACCAACAGCGGAAACACGGTCTATAAATGGAACCCCAATTCGGGGGACACTCTGGTCAACGGTCAGGTGGGTATCGACGCGGGGGGAAACCGGATATTTGCCACAATCTGGGACGGGGGCGGGAATGACACCTATGACTTGACCGCCTATTCAGACAACCTTGTGATTGATCTCAGGCCAGGTGGCTATTCGAAATTTTCCGATGCGCAACTGGCAAATCTGGGCGATGGAAACTTCTCGCGCGGCAATGTTTTCAATGCCATGCTCTATCAGGGAGACAAGCGCTCACTTATAGAAAACGCCAAGGGCGGCACCGGTAGCGACGTGGTTGTGGGTAATGGCGCCAAGAACATCCTCAGGGGCAATGATGGCGAGGACACGCTTAGGGGGCAGAACAGCAATGACAAGCTGTTTGGCGGCAGTGACAATGACAAACTGTTTGGCGGCAAGGGTAAAGACAAGCTCGATGGTGGCGAGGGCAATGACAAGCTGAAGGGTAATGGAGGCAACGACAAGTTTGTTTTCAAGAGCAATTATGGCGAGGACCGGATTCTGGATTTCAAGAACAACAAGGATATCATTCAGCTCGATGACGGTCTTTGGACCGGCAGCAAGTCCGTGAAAAAAGTCCTCAACCAGTTCGGCACCCAGAACGGAAGCGATTTCGTGCTTGATTTTGGTAACGGGGACATTCTGACCATCAAGAATGCCACCAAATCCCAGTTGCAAAATGATATTGATATAATTTAGGTTTGCAGTCCACAAGGAAGTGGCCGCATCACTGAACTGGCAACAGGCGACTTGCTGTTCAAAATATGCTAACAGATCCGGCAGTAGTAAAAAGTGCACTCGATTCGTCTTGGGCGCTTTTTCTTTGTTGAGCAGGGAGCGGTATTTTGTCTGGCACACTTCTGGATTCCATCGACTGGGGGACTGAGGTCACTCCAACCAACAATGTCATAAAGGTCTATTTCGCCAAGAACGGGGAGACGTTCGACGGTGTGAGTTCCAAAGGCTGGTCGGCTTACGAAAAGCAACAGGCCATGGAGGCTTTGGGGGTTTTTGAGGATATTATTGATGTCACTTTTGAACAAGTGTCATCGCCGGGCAACGCTGATTTCAAACTGGTAACCACCAAGAACGTCGGCTGGCTGGGCTATTTCAACCCGCCGGGCACGCAGAATGAAGGTGTCGGCGTTTTCAACAAGGATGGCGCCGGGTGGAACAACAAGGGGGGGCTGGAACAGGGCGGTTATGGATTCATCACGCTTATTCACGAGTTCGGGCACGCAATGGGGCTCGCCCACCCCCATGACACGGGTGGCAGTTCGCCCATAATGCATGGGGTGACCAGTGCCTTTGGCGACTATGGCAATTCAAAACTCAATCAGGGCGTGTTCACCACCATGAGTTACAATGATGGCTGGCCCGCCGGACCCGATGGCGCCGGTTCCAGCAACAAGTTCGGCTGGCAGGGCACCATGATGGCTCTCGATATTGCCTTGTTGCAACAGAAATACGGGGCAAATACGGGTTTCAGGGGCGGTGATAACACCTACAAGCTGCCGACAAAGAACAAGGATGGTACCTATTATGCAGCCATATGGGACACAGGGGGAACCGACACCGTGTCCAACAAGGGATCGTCGAAGGATGCTGTGATCGATCTCAGGGCTGCAACTCTGAAATATGAGAACGGCGGGGGCGGCCGTGTTTCCTATGTCGATGGTATCTTTGGCGGATTTACCATCGCCAACGGAGTGGTAATTGAAAACGCTATCGGGGGCAGCGGCGATGACAAGCTCACCGGCAACAGCTCTGACAATGTGCTCAAGGGAAAGAAGGGCGATGACAAGCTGGTTGGCAAAATGGGCGACGACATGCTCAAGGGCAATGGAGGCAAAGACACGTTTGTCTTCAGGAACAATTTTGACGAAGACAGAATTCTGGACTTTCAGGACAACAAGGACGAGATAGTTCTGGACGACAATCTGTGGAACGGAAACAAGTCGGTTAACAAGATACTCAACCAGTTTGGACAGAAATCCGGCAACGACTTCATACTCGATTTTGGTGATGGCGATATTCTGACTATCCTGGATGTGACAAAGTCACAGCTCAAGAATGACATAGATATTGTTTAGGTCATGAACTCATAAACAGGGTCGATACTCACTAAATCCACATTAATTCTGTTTGAGAAAAATTATTCAGATGAAGTAAAGCGGTCACGAGACAGTCTTTTAGTTACTTGATGGCAGACGCGTG
>DROE01000294.1 GCA_011322005.1 Devosia sp. | reverse complement strand
TTGGTGTCACTTTCCTGGTGCAGCATCAGGAGCCGGGCATTTGCCCGTCCTTTGCGCTTGGCATACGTGCGTTGGTTCGTGTTGTAGTCGATGTGGTAACGCTCCACAAACTTGTCCACGAGGCGTTCAGCCTTGCGGAGCGGGATGGTACCGGAGGTGTGCCGGACATAGCCTCGGACGACAGCGTCGAGCAGACGCTGCATCAGGACAGTTTTGTGGATATGAACGTTCAGTTCATACGACATGGCTAACTCCTTGAATTCAGGGTTTCGTTGTATAGCGAAAAATCCGGATTCAAGGACAACTACACGAGATTCCAGTGTCCGAGGGCGAATCGGCGATCTGATTCGCTATACGAGGACAGGAATCTCCGAAGTGTCGTCGCACGACGAACACGAAAAGGGGCGTCCGGCTCACCTTTCCGGGGCCTGACCAGCCCCGAGACACCATCGTCACGGGCTCCAGAAGGGAGCCATGGTCGGGCCACCAACCCGACCAGACCGCAGCCACCAACTGCGGTTGAGCATGTGCTGTAGCGGAGTGCCCGTAATTGGGCTCGCTGCGCTGCAACGGGCGCTCGGGGCTGCAATGCCCCGTTCGACCCAATCCCCCATTCGGGGAGATTGGGCGACGCGGAAACGGGCCAATGGAGGATGTGCGCACGCACTGAAACCGGCGGAGCCCTGTTCACGCGAGAAGGGGTGAAAATCCCCGGTGGGGGCGGCGGGAAGACCGTCGAACCCACCCCTGGCAGGTGGGCTGCACGCGGCAGGGGAAACCCTGTCGAGTCCGGGAGGAGAAATCTGGACCGGACGGTACCAGGCTGCGCAAGCAACCTGGATCGCTGTATAGCTCAAGCCTGTAATTGCGACCGCAGAGGCCGCATCCGGGTAAGTGAAGTGAAGCCAGTGCCTGCCCCTGAAGTGGGCAGGTGGTTGAAGCTGGAAACGTTCATAGAGGTAAGGGAGGTGCTTTGGAATCTCGGCCCCCTGAAAACCCCCTGGGTTAGGCAGAACATGCCACTTTATGAACGCGAGGCGCTGGCTAGCGGATCGACTCCGTGACCTAACGCGGGAAGGCCTACGGCCCAGGACGCCGGGTGGTACCGGTGGAGGCTATGGCTGGGAGCGACGTGAGTAGACCGACAAATCCTGTGTGCGGTTCAACCGAAGCACCAGGAGAGGCGGAAGGCCAGCCGGGGGTGGTTCCCCGGTGTCGAAAGCGGCATGCATGTGCGAAAAGTGACCTGCGGCGGGAGCCGCAATGGAGTCTGTGAATGTGCTCTTGAGCTGAACGGGTGGTGCCGCAGCGAGAGCATGCGCCAGGGTGGTTCCTGGCAACTTTCATTTGTGTTCAACGTAGTGTTATCAAGAGGAATCGTGGCCAAACATTCGTGCCTGGCCAGCACATTTCGCCCCCACCCGCGTGGTGGGGGCCATTCCTTGCTAACCGCCTGGAGGTTGTTCGTTCAACCCACCCTACGGGATAGCATCAATGGCGATTAGGATCAGCTCCAGATACTGCCGCTCTTCTAGAGAATACGGCAATCAGCATAAACCAAGAAGCGGGAGGCGACCCGAAGGCGACCTTCACCGTGCTGTTAACTCATCGCAATAACAGCCAACACTTTGGCGCGAACAGCCAATACATTTGGCCAGTCCCGGTGTACTGTCCATTTATGGGCTAGAAGAACTCGCATGACTCACAAGCAAGTGATTCAGCGTACGAGGACAAGACGCTTCTGCCAGCAAGCATACCAGCGATTTGCTGTGCCTTATTTTTGCGCATTTCCGGTAGCCTCTGGATCCCAGCGAGGATCTTGTTGAAGTGTCCCGCGCATTGGACCATATCAGCGCCAAGCGTACTTTGGTTAATCTTTCCGATTAACATACACTTAGGAGACTCATGCCATGGCAACTTTTCTTTATGTTCTTGGTTCTATCTATGCTTTCTTCACTGCGGTGCAGTTTATCTTCATCGCCAGTGGGCAGAGCGCAGCATATGGTGTCGTTGACAAGTATCTTATCAGCATGGTGATTTGTTACGGGTTTGCCAAGCTGATCGCGCAGGGTGAAAGCAAGGCCAAACCTAAGGGCGACTGACCCTGAACCGTGATGCAAACCGAATGTACCCAGAAGAGCGTAATCCCGTGCTTCTTATTCAAAATCCATGTTGTTCCATGAACTTCAGATTTGTCATCCCGGCGCAGGCCGGGATCCAGTAACTTGTTGAGACCACGGATTCCGGCCCGTGCCGGAATGACTGAGAAAAGACCCGATATTCATGTCTCCATGCTATATGGCTCGCTGTTTTCCAGTTCTTTCAACGGCTGCGCTATAACACAATATCCAGGTCAACGAGACAGCAGTGATTCAAAATATGCCACTAGCGTGGCATCGATGACTGGATTGACCAGGCGATAGAACCTCTCCTTGGCGATATATGTGAAATCCTGCCTCATCAGCCTTTCGATGAGCTGAGAGACCAACCCTGACTTGATCCTGGCACCTACAAAATCTTCGTAACTACGCGGATGGTCGTGGGATATAGCGCAAGCCAAGTGAGCAGCTCTCACAGGTCAATCCGGGCTGTAGAGATGGCCGTCTGGCAGCGCCAGTTTGGTTGGTCGGTGACTTGGCATGCAGGCGGGCAACCAATTTTGCAGCAGCGATTACCAGCATTTTCCTGAAGCGGAACACGCTCATTTGCTCAATGAGCGCTGTCGGTCATTGTGTCGACAAGGCAACCAGTTTTGCCTTACGACCCACAACCGACAAGAAATCTCCGGATCCGTGCACCGCAGGTACTATACAAGGGGACTTTTTTTAAACACCGGCCCTCGGCCGGGTGGGAAACAGGACAGCAAATTATTGATTATTGAAGGGCAAGGGTAAAAAGCACCCGCCCCCGGGGCCCCCGACTAGGGAGCTCCCTGATGCATGAACAGCATGAACCTGGAGGAAGCCGCCGACTTCCTGAAAATGTCGGCAGAAGACCTGCGCCGCAAGGCCAAAACCGGCAGGATTCCCGGCGCGAAGCCCGGGAAGCAGTGGGTTTTTCTGGAAACGGACCTTGTCGCCTACCTGCGGTCC
>DROE01000293.1 GCA_011322005.1 Devosia sp. | reverse complement strand
CGATATCGCTGGCAAGCTCGGAATGCAGCTTTCCCTCCATGACACCGAAAGATATTTCCTGAAGCCGGTCATCGTAGACGATTTCGGGCAAAGGAGTGTTGAAGGCATCCCGCATGCGTTCCATGGTCTCGCGGGCGCGCGACAGGGGCGAGGCGAACCAGTCAATTTCTGCCGGGTTAAGGTCGTTCGCCGCCAGCAGGTCAACCAGCAGCGGCCCGATGGCATCGGCCTGGCCGCGTCCGGTTGGGTTCAGGGGAATATCGCGCTGCCCCTGATAGCGCCGCTCGCGGTTCCAGTCGGTTTCGCCGTGGCGCGCAAAGAAAAGCTCCGGCCAGTCTGTCATTGGATTTTCAACCTGGGTTGGGGAAAAAGCAGGTGTCAGGCATCGTCCTTTGGCTCAAGAACGCTCATGCCCATGATGTTGTAGCCGCCATCCACATAGTGCAACTCGCCGGTAACCCCGCTTGAGAGGTCCGAGAGCAGATAGAGCGCGGCATTGCCCACCTCGTCGGCGGAAACGTTGCGGCGCAGGGGGGCGGTGGCTTCCTGATAAGCCAGCATGGCGCGGAAATCGGCAATTCCGGCAGCGGCCAGCGTTTTTATCGCACCGGCTGAAATGGAATTCACCCGGATGTTTGACGGGCCAAGGTCGGCGGCCAGATAGCGCACACTGGCTTCAAGGGCCGCCTTGGCAACACCCATAACGTTGTAGTTGGGGATGACTTTTTGCGAGCCGTTATAGGTCAGCGTCAACAAAGAGCCGCCCTCGCTCATCAGCGCTTGGGCGCGTCTGGCAATCGCTGTAAAGGAATAGACAGAGATATTCATGGTCAGGGCGAAATTTTCAGCACTGGTGTTCACATAGCGCCCCTCGAGTTCCTCCTTGTTGGAAAAACCGATGGCGTGAACGATAAAATCGAGCTTCCCCCACTTTTCTTTCAGCAGTGCAAAAGTCTTGTCGATGGCTGCATCATCGGTGACGTCGCATTCAACCAGCAACTCGCAGCCCAGTTCTTGAGCCAGCGGCTCGACCCGGCGCTTGAGCACTTCGCCCTGATAGGACAGGGCTATTTCACCGCCAGCGTCGCTCACAGCCTTTGCAATGCCATAGGCGATAGAACGTTTGTTCGCCACACCCATAATCAGGCCGCGCTTGCCAGACATCAATCCTTCGCCCAAAGTTTCCTCGCCCATGCCGCTTTGCTCCGTTCTGCTCGGTAAAAAACGTTGTTCTGTTGAATTTGCTTGTGGCACAGGCCAAGGTGCCGGGGCAAGTTCGTCGCGCCCGATTTGACCGGTCCAGAGTTCGAAATGCCAGATAAGCCATCCCAAATCATAGCCACGCTTGAAAGCCTTCTGGGCCAGAGCAATGTCATTTCTGAGGTCGGGGATATGGCGGCTTATATCAACGAGCCGCGCAAACGTTTCTTCAAGCCCGCACTCGGCGTGGTTTTTCCGCGTGATGTGGCTGGAGTGCAAAAGCTGATGCGCTGGGCAAACGAGCACAAGGTCGCGCTGATACCGCAGGGAGGAAATACCGGACTGGTGGGCGCGCAGGTGCCTTTGAGCGGCCGCGAAATTATCGTTTCCCTCCGGCATCTCAACGCCGTTCGCCATGTCAACGCTGCGGACGGGCATATGGTTGTCGAAGCAGGCTTGACCCTACTCAGCGCCCACGAGGTGGCGGAGAAGGCCGGGGCACTGTTCCCCCTGACCATCGCGTCCGAGGGCAGCGCCACCATTGGCGGCGTGCTCTCCACCAATGCGGGGGGCACCCAGGTTCTGGCCTATGGCAATGCGCGAGCGCTTTGTCTTGGGGTGGAGGCGGTAATGGCGGATGGTGCGCTTTACAATGGTCTGAGCGCGCTCAGGAAAGACAATACGGGCTATGATTTGCGCGACCTGTTGATTGGTGCCGAGGGGACGCTGGGCATTATCACTGCGGCAACGCTGAAACTGTTTGCACAGCCCCAAGCCTTTGAAACCGCCTGGATAAATGTGGCTTCCCCCGAAATTGCACTGCAACTGTTTTTGCGCCTGCGCGATACGGCGCAAGCCAGCCTGAGCGCATTTGAGCTTATGCCCCGGTTTGGGGTGGACATTCAGCTCAAGCACAAGATGATTGCGCGTGACCCCTCTGCCAGCCTCTCGCCCTGGTATGTGATGGCGGAAATTTCAGTTCCAAAAGGAGGTCGGGCAGATATTTTGACCGACGCGCTGGAAGCAGCGTTTGAAAGCGGTCTGATTGGGGATGCAACGCTGGCCAGTTCACTGGCTGATCGCCAGAACATGTGGAAAACCCGTGAACAAATGTCCGAGAGCCAGTCCAAAGAAGGAGCTTCGATCAAGCACGATGTCTCAGTGCCCGTTTCAGCCGTCCCCGAGTTGATAGGGCGCGGATGCGCAGTGGCTGAAAAACTTATCCCCGGCATTCGCCCCTGCCCGTTTGGTCATCTGGGGGATGGCAATATGCACTTCAACTTCACCCAGCCGGTTGGCGCTGACCCCAAAATCTACATGGCGGGCGCCATGCCCTTGCACGAGGAGATTTATGAAATCGTTCTTGACCTTGGGGGCTCGATCTCGGCCGAGCACGGTATCGGCCAGCTCAAGGTTGACCTGCTGGAACAGGTCAAGGACCCCGCGGCGCTTGCCGCCATGGTTGCCATCAAAGATGCGCTCGACCCCAATAACATACTCAATCCCGGCAAGGTGCTGAGGAACAAGAGCGTCTCAGAATAGGCTGTTGGGGGGGCAATATCATTACGCGGTGGCGCATGTTCGATATGGAGCGGCACACCTGACTTCGGGGGCAGAACAAACTCCTCAAGCGGATGGTGAATTTCCTGCCAGTTCAGGCGCAGAGTGAAACGGCCGCACAAGTGAATTCCTCCATAGGTTATGACCGTTGGCAGTTCGACCCCGGGGCAATTACTTATGTCAATATTCACCGGGAAACAAAACAGGGTCTACTAAAACCGACAGTATGACAGTAAACAATACAAAACTATGCGATGATTGGGTGGTTGCTCCTGATGAAGCGGCAATGCGGGCGGCAAACGTCAATCCAAAAACCGGGCTCGCCACCGATTTCCTGAACCTGTTCAATGAATATATCATGCTCGGGGAGATGGTTGCCGATGGCTCCATGCCCCCCGATGTTCTCGACGACTGGAAGCCGGTTGACTATGAAACGCATTTTTCGCAATCCGGCTTTGCGGGTTCGGAAGTGGTTCTTGCTTCCTATCGGGCGCTTGATTGTGCCAAACGTCACGAGTTTGAAGACATCAACAACCTGCTCATCGAACTTATTCTGGACCACCAGCTCTCGGATGCGCCCTCGCTGGCACAGATTCATGATATCAAGGTGCAGCGTGACCGGCTCTCAGCACTGATTTCAGGACCGGCGGCACTGGTCGAGGCGGGATGCAAGGACGCACAGGCGGCGATCGACGCCCTGTTTGATTAAAAAAAATCATGTGGGATCGACCCCGCAATCACGGCAAGTCAATCCAAAGAAGAGCCATCTCTCACCATGGTGTGAACACCCTTGAATTGGCTTAAGCGCAAATAAATGCAAATCTGCTCCCACCAAATGGGAGAAAAGCTATGCAAAGATTTTTATGGCTGATTGCGGCCGTATTTTTTTATTCTGGGGCTGCAAATGCTCAGGAATTGGGCAAACCGACCGGCGGATGGGAAACTGATGTCAGCAAATTTGTCATAGATATGAGCGAAATCCGCAATATTATCGGACCGGATCAGATTCCTGCTATCGACGAGCCCAGATTCCAGCCTGCGGCTGACGAAACCACAATCCCCGGCAATGAGCCGGTTGTTGCCTTTTCCAACAATGGCGTTACACGCGCCTATCCGTTGCGCTATCTGATGTGGCATGAAATCGTCAACGATACCGTGGGCGGCCTGCCTGTTGCTGTTACTTTCTGCCCCTTGTGCAACACATCGCTGGTGTTTGAACGCACGCTCGACGGCGAACCGGTGACTTTTGGCACTACCGGCATGCTGAGGTTTTCCAATCTGTTGATGTACGACCGCAAGGAACAGAACTGGTGGCAGCAGTATAATGGTGAAGCCGTTGTGGGCACACGGGCCGGTGAAAAACTACGGCCCCTGCCCTCGTTCCTCATCAGTTTTGATGTCTTTCTGGAACGTTTTCCGGATGGCGAAGTGCTTCTGGCTGACCCCAGCCGCGCGCGCTCGGCGGGCATAAACCCTTATGTCAATTATGACAGCACACCGTTTCCGTTCCTTTTCGACGGCAAGCTGCCCGAAGATGTCGAGCCAATGATGCGGGTCGCGCTGGTCGATGCGAACCTGGTCGAAGGCATTGACGATTCCATCGCGGTCACCCTGCCCTATCTGGAGCAAAACGCGCCGTTCACGATTGACAACCTCGAATTCCGCTGGTCGGCGGGGCAAGCATCCGCCCTCGACCAGCGCCGGATTTCCGATGGCCGGGACGTGGGTAACATCGAAGTCTACCGTACTGACACGGAAGAGCCCGAGTTGGTTGTTTATCTGGTGACGTTTGCGTTCTCTGCCCGCTCGTACCTTCCTGATCTGGAAATCATACAGCTTGCGCAGAACTAGGGCCGGTCCTGCCCCCTCCGATGTGGGGCTTACAATTTTGCGGCCAAACATTTGCTCCCGAACATTATGCGTTTCGGGGGCACTTGTATTTCGTGCCCGCCGGCCCTTATGTAGCGCCATGATGTATTCAACTTTCGGGTCAGAAGCGTGAAGCGCGTGCGCCAGCGAATTTCGGTCAGGGTGGGCGCATGTCTGCTTGCGGCAACACTCGGTGTTTCCGTCCAACCGGCACTTGCGGTCGACCCGGTTTACCAGCCTAAGATGCAGCGCCTGCTCCAACTGATCGGAAGTCTCTATTTTCTCCAGCCCCTGTGCGGTTTTGAACAGCAGGACTGGCGGTTGCATGCAGCCGAACTGATTGATCTGGACCAGCCCTCAGATGATCGGCGCCAGCGCCTTATCGGCTCGTTCAACGAGGGCTACAAGGCCTATGCGCGGCTCTATCGCGAATGCACGGAAGCCGCTCGTGTGGCGCAGAGCCGCCTTCTTGTGGAGGCTGACGAACTAAGCCGGGAAATCCACTCGCGTTATGCGGAGTAGAATTAAGTATATTCCCATAGGTTCGATTAACCGTTCCGTAACTTCCCAGGCCCTGTTCCCAATTGGCTGTGCTAACTGGGACCCAAGCAGTTGCGAGCAGGGTTCATGCATTCGACACTCCACATAACCGGAAATTTGTCCGCAGAGACCAAACGGCGCCAGATCGCTCTTGAGTATATTGCCGAGGCGTGGAACAGTGCCGAAGCAGATGGCATTGATGGAGAAACGCTGTCCCATGCCGCTCTGTTTGCAGCCCTTGCGACTCTGGTTGGCCTTTACGGCGAGGATGCCACTGCAAATTTGATTGCCGACATTTCCAATCGTGTGGAGCGAGGTGAATATACGCTGGAGCGCTCTATCCAGTAGCCAGCGGCCATTCAGACAAATATCATTGCCTGGCCGAGAGACTTTTCGACCAGTTCCCCCTCCCACATCACCTTGTTGCCGCGCACGAATGTGCCAACGGGCCAGCCGGTAACCTTCTTGCCGTGATAGGGCGTCCAGCCCGCTTTTGAAGCAATCCAGTTGTTGGTGATGGTCTTCGTACGCTTCAAGTCGACAATCGTAAGGTCTGCATCATAACCAACAGCGAGACGGCCCTTGCCCACCAGTCCAAACAGGCGGTTTGGTCCGGCGCTGGTCATGTCGACAAATCTTTGCAGGCTGAGGCGCCCGTTGTTCACATGGTCAAGCATGACGGGCACCAGCGTTTGCACACCGGTCATGCCCGAAGGCGATTTGGGATAGGCCTGCGCCTTTTCTTCCAACGTGTGGGGGGCATGGTCGGAGCCCAGAATGTCGGCAACGCTGTTCTCAACACCGCGCCAGATGCCTTGCTGGTGGGCAAGGCCGCGTACCGGCGGGTTCATCTGCACCAATGTGCCTTGAGTTTGGTAGTCGCTGTCGTCAAGGGTCAGGTGATGGGGCGTCACCTCGACGCTGGCAACATCCTTGTGCCCGGCAAGAAACTCCATCTCATCTGCGGTGGAGACATGGAGCACATGGATGCGTTTTTCCGCCGCCCGGGCAAGGCTGACCAGTCTCCTTGTCGATATCAACGCTGCCTCGGCGTCGCGCCACACCGGGTGCGAGCCAGGGTCTCCCTCAACGCGCAGGTGCTTTCTCTCTTCAAGGCGGTACTCGTCCTCGGAGTGGAAGGCGGCGCGGCGGCTGACGGCATCAAGGATTGCGGCGACCCCTTCATCATCGGCAACCAGCAGCGAGCCGGTGGACGAGCCCATAAACACCTTCACCCCGGCGCATCCGGGCAGTTTTTCCAGCACGCCGAGCTGGTCAACATTTTCGTGGGTGCCCCCCACATAAAAGGCAAAGTCGCAGTGCATGCGCCCGGTGGCGCGGCTGATTTTATCGTCAAAAGCCTCTTTGCTCACCGTCAGCGGGTGGGTGTTTGGCATTTCAAAAACGCCGGTAACGCCACCCATGACGGCGGAGAGCGAGCCGGAGCACAAATCCTCCTTGTGCTCGGCACCGGGTTCGCGGAAGTGGACCTGAGTGTCAATCACGCCGGGCAATATATGCAGGCCCGTGCAATCAATGATTTCGTTCGCCTCGTTTGCTATCCCACCAATATCCGCAATCCTGCCGTCGCGCACCGCCAGGTCGGCGTCAAACACGCCCTGATGGTTGACAAGAGTTGCGTTCTTGAAAATCAGGTCAAACAAAGCCATCTTCTGGACAAGCCCTTCGAACAAGAACCAAGTGGAGCGCGATGGTGACAAGCAATAGGTTCGCACGGCGAAAACAGCAACAAGGCATGCAGTTTTGAACATCATTTTACGGCCGGGCCGTGTTCCCTTCAAATTTGAGGGGCCGGATGCACAAAAGCTCTTGCGCGATGTACTGACCGGCACGGTCGTTGCCGAGCCAGGCTTTGCTGCTCACTGGTGGGCGTTGCTTACGCCGCAGGGCAAAATTGTCGCCGAAGGCCTGTTGGGCTGGCAGGATGGTGCCTTCTGGCTGGATGTGGATGCGGGGATTGCTCCAAACTTCTTCAAACGTATGCGCATGTACAAGCTGCGCGCCGATGCTGAGATTTCCGACCTTTCCGGCACCCACAGCGTGGGCTGGTCCAAAGACGAGCCAAACCTTGAAAACGCAATTGTCCACGCCGACCCGCGCACCGGGGGGCTGGGCTTTCGTGTCATTTCGAAACAGGATGCCGCAAAGGGATGGGGTGCAAATTCAAACGCTTTCACCACCAGGCGCGTTGCGGCAGGCGTTGTAGAATTGGGCGCAGATTTTGAGAGTGAAACTTTGTTTCCCCATGATATCGGCATGGATCTGCTGGGGGGTATTGACTTCAAAAAGGGGTGTTATGTGGGTCAGGAGGTTGTCTCTCGCATGCGCCACCGGGGCACCGCCAGACGGCGGCCGGTTATCATTTCTGGAGCCGTCCCCGGTCCCGAACACGAGATAATGGCCGAAGGGAAAAGCGTTGGCCAAATCGGCGCGGTTGTCGGCGGGCAGGCCATCGGCATATTGCGCCTCGACCGTCTGAGACCGGATAGCGAGGCAACACTGAACTCCAAGCCGGTCAAACTTGCCGTTCCGCGCTGGGCAAGTTACGATTTTGGAGATTCGGGCAAAACCTGAATTCGTTCAGCAAAACCAGTACAGGCGGCTCAGATGGCGCGGACGACAAACAGGGCGTGGCAGCGCATGCTTTCGGGCCGCAGGCTGGACCTGCTCAATCCTTCGCCGCTGGATGTGGAAATTGGTGACATTGCCCATGGACTGGCCCGTGTCTCCCGCTGGAACGGCCAGACCATCGGGGACTATCCGTTTTCGGTGGCCCAGCATTCCATCCTGGTTCTGGAGGTTTTTAACGCTAGTTCGGCCACTGCCAAACCCGATGAGCAGCTTTACGCCCTGCTCCACGATGCGCCTGAATATGTGATGGGAGACATCATCTCTCCTTTCAAGGCGGCCATGGGGGGAAATTACAAGGATATTGAAGAACGTATTCTTGAAGCCATCCATTTGCGTTTCTCGCTGAGTGCCTCCCGGCCCGTAAAACTGATGCGCGCAATCAAGAAAGCCGACAAGCAGGCCGCCTATTTTGAAGCCATTCATCTGGCCGGGTTTGAGGCGGACGAAGCCAGACGTCTGTTCGGCGATCCCTTGCTGCCCGAGTTTGATCTTGACGGATTTGACCGCCTTATCCGGCCCTGGCCAACCCATGAGGCCCAGCAGCGCTTCAACAAAATCTTCGAGAAGGTATCAGCCAAAGTTACCGGCTAGGTCACGGACTCATAAACAGGGTCAAACACGCGCTTGAAACCGCAAGAATATGCAAGGAAAAGGGCGAAAGCGTGTATATACACCCTTGAGACCTTTTCCGCACGCCGGATTGAAGCGGTTTCAGCGTCCAAAGGGATGTGGCCAATTTGCCCGCCTGATGCGTTGCAAACATTTGAAAACCACACGGTTTCCCGCATGTTTGCCCCTGTTATGCGAACAAACT
>DROE01000292.1 GCA_011322005.1 Devosia sp. | reverse complement strand
CCTCAATGTTGAAGGCGCCAAGGGTTTCAATGACCCATGATTCAAGGTTTTGCACGAACAGGCGGATGTCGCGACCGCGCCGGCGCAGGTCGAGCATCACATAGGCCACCCGCTGGCCGGGACCATGATAGGTGAATTGTCCGCCTCGCCCGGACTTGAATACTTCAAAGCGGTTGGGCGACAGAAGATCGGACGGTTTTGCCGAGGTGCCCGAGGTGTAGAGCGGGGGGTGCTCAAGCAGCCAGACCTTTTCAACATCTGTTTGCGCAGCAATTCTCTTTACCTGCGCTTTCATTTCGGCCAAAGCCGTGGGGTAGGAAACCAAAGTGTCACTTATCTGCCATTGCACCGGCACCCTGTCGGTGCGCAAAAGAGCGGTCGGGCGGGAATATTTGGTAAATTCTGTTGCCATTAACACTTCACTAACCATGATTTGCACATTGTGAACGAGATTTTAGTGCCCCCGTTGCGGGCACTTCGCCTATTCGAAGTCCTGAGAGCAGCATGACGATTTTCGAGGATATCAAAGTTGACATAAAGGTGGAGTTGGGCGCAACCACCATGCCCGTCCATCACGTGTTGCGCCTGGGGCGTGGTGCGGTCATTGAACTGGATGCGACGGAAAACGATCCGGTGAAGCTTTATGCCAACGATACCTTGGTTGCGGAAGGCGAAATCCGCATAGATGACGGCAGCCTGGCGATTGAAATCACGAGAAAAGTTGAAAAATAGACAGTTGCGAAACCGTCTTTTATTCTTTTGTTTCAGTCCAATCTTTGCTTGAGAAGCCGCAGGCGATTTGTTACACGAAAATCCGCTTCGCCCGGTTTGTGGAGCGGCTTTTGCCAAGCGACGTGCGGTCGTGGCGGAATGGTAGACGCGCAGCGTTGAGGTCGCTGTGGGGTAAAACCCGTGGAAGTTCGAGTCTTCTCGACCGCACCAGATATTTCTTCCCTTACACCAACGAGCAAACAGGGGCGGTAGTGCCTGTGCGTGGGAACGCGAAATCAGGCGGATACCTGCTTTAACCGTTCAACCAGCAACAGAGCGGAATCTCCGTCGATAATCAGTCCTTTGCCCACACCGCTGCGCAACAGGGCGCATGTGGCTTCCACTTTACGTGGCCCGGCCGACAGAATGACTGTGGTTGAACGCTTCAGGTCGTCAAAGCTCACGGCCAGCGTGCGGTCGTTGAGAGAATGTTTTACAGGGTGGCCGCCATCATCAAAAAATATGCCGTTTGTATCGCCCACAGCTCCTGCCTTTCGCAAGTCGGCCAACTCCTGCTGTGTGATCATGCTCTGCTGGCGCAGCAGGGAGGTTTCGGTCAACTCGCCTATGCTTATAAGCGCCAGATCCGTATGCCTGGCCATCTCCAGGGAACGGGCCACGGTGTGCTGGGACAATAGCACCTCCCGGTCCTCCTTGGTGTCCGCGATGAATGGTACTGGCAAAAAATAACCTTCTGCCCCGGTTGCATGGGCCAACGCCTGAACAACCTCAAACGGATTGAACGCTGAGTTGGCTGTGAGTGAACCCATTAAACTGATGAAGCGGGCCTTGGGTGCTTTTGCGCCGGCCAGGTTACGGGTGATCTGGTTCAGGGTTCGCCCCCAGCCGGTACCGATTACCGCATCTGGCTTGCTTGCCAGCAGGTCACGAAGATAGTGCGCAGCGGTCGAACCCACCGCCCGTTGCGGAAATTCCGAGAGATTTTCGTTATCTTCCATTTGCGCGGGCGACAACCCCAGGGGCGGGGTACAGATGCAAAACTGCAGTCCGAATTCCTGCTGGATGGCGTTTTCAACCGGGAGCAGTCCGATGTCCCGGTGGTCGATGGAGATGCTGACCAGCCCACTTGCGCGGGCCTGGCGCAGCAATCTGTTAACGCGCGCACGGGTCAGCCCCATACGGGATGAGGTTTCTTCCTGATTCAAACCGCCCAGATAATAGAGCCATGCGGCCCGGGCCATGAGTTGCCGTTCGCTGATTTCTGTCATTTCCCGACAAGATACGCCGCAAACTCGGCAGGGGGCAAGCCCGATGTAAATACAAATGTAACCACACTAGACAAATGTAATTTGATGTCCTATGAATTGTCCCGCAGACGTTGGAAAACTTTTTTTCCAGGGAGCGTCTCACCAAACACTAGGGAGGAATATGAAGTGAAACATACCAAGATAGTCACGCTTTGCGCGGCCGCGTTGATGCTAACAACGGGTGCTGCGTCGGCCATCGAAGTGGTCTGGGTACATTCAAACGCCGCGGCCCAGTCCGAGCAGCGCGTCAAGGCAGGTTTTCAGGACTGGTTGGAAGAAGCCGGCAAGGACTGGAACGTCTCCTACCTTGATTCGGGCGGGTCGGGTGAAGCGGTTGCTTCGAACCTGGAAGATGCGGCCTCGCGCGGCGTGGACGCGATCATCATCACGATGTCGGATTTGCGTGCTTCCCGTGCAGCCATTTCCGCCGCGGCTGAAGCAGGAATTCCGATTTTTTCTGTGGACAGCGGCTATATTGAGGGGCTGGTGGTCGATGTTACCACGAACAACTGGGCAATGTCGGCAGACGTATCCCCCTACCTGCTGGACGAAATGGGCGGTGAGGGGAACCTGATATTCCTGCGCATGGCCGAGCATCATGGGACCCGCAAGCGCGGCGATGTCATGGTTGACGTATTGCGGGAGTATCAGGGGGTAAACGTCCTGGTCGAGCATAATATCGACTACACAGCGTTCTTTGAAGACACAACAAGCCGGATGCAGGACTATGTGGCCCGTTTCGGGTCTGATATCGATGCGGTATGGGCACCTTGGGACGAACCCGCTCAGGCAGCAATCAATGTGTTGAATGCCGCGGGCCTGACCGATGTGAAGGTGATCGGGATTGACGGGCATCCCCAAGCGATTGAAGAGGTCTGCAAGCCGGACAGCATGATGATTGCAACCGTCAGCCAGCCCTTCGAGGGAATGGGTGCGCAGGTGGGCCAGTGGATTGTGGGAATTGTCGAAGAGGGCCAAGATGCCGCTGACGTGGTTCCGAGCAAGACCGTCTATATGGATGCGCCCCTGGTGACGAAGAATAACTGCGAAGACTTCCGGTAAGGGAGCGGCATTCTGCCCGCGATCAGTATTCATGATTGCGGGTGGAAGATTGCCATTGCTGTTGCAGGCACCGGGGACCAGCGGGTTCAGATTCGGGATGTTGTCGGTTTTTTGGCTTGCGTGTGTGATGCCTGACCTAAAACAGAAGAGCGGACTTATATTATTTTGGAGTACGGGTCATGAGCATCAAGCTCGTCAACATCGTGAAAGACTTCCCTGGGGGCCGTGCGTTGAACAATGTCAGCGTGGGCTTCGGTTTTGACGAAGTTCACGGTCTGATCGGCGAAAACGGTGCGGGAAAATCAACCCTTGTAAATATACTGGGCGGCTCGCTGGCAATGAGCCACGGCAAGATTTTCGTCAGGGGCAGTGCCGTTAGGCTGGCGACACCGCGCGCGGCGCTGCTGCATGGAATTGCCCATGTTTCTCAGGAGGGCAGCCTGGTGCCGCAATTGACGGGGGCGGAGAATATTCTTCTGGGGGCGGAACCAAGTTATTTTGGTGGGGTTTTGCGTCGCCAGGAGTTGATGGAACAGGCAGGCTCCCTTTTGTGTAAGTGGTTTCCCGAAGTGTCAATTTCACTGGACCGCCCGGTAGGGGAACTCGATGTCGCCGATCGAAAGATCATAGAAATAATTCGCGCGCTGCGTGGTGATACCAGCATTCTCATTCTGGACGAGCCAACTGCCGCCTTGCAGAGCCGGGAAAAAATGCAATTGTGGAAAATCATCCGCAGCCTGCCCGCACGGGGTGTCGGGGTGGTGCTTGTCAGTCACTTCCTTTCCGAAATCAAAGAGCTTTCAGATCGCATTACCGTACTGCGTGACGGCGAGCATGTGGACACGCTTGAGGCCGGGGACACCACTGAGGCGGGACTGATCGATCTGATGTTGCGCCGAGCCAGTGGCGGGAAAAAAGCATTTGAGAGGAAAACAAGCCAGCCCATTGGTAAGAGCATGGTCATGGAGGTAAGCAACTGGAAAGCGGGCAGGGTAGAAGTACCGGAGTTCTCGCTGAAAGCGGGGGAAATCGTCGGTCTGATCGGGTTGACAGGCGCAGGGCACTTTGGTTTTGCCCGCTCCTTGTATCACCCAAAAGGATTATTGTCGGGAACCATCAGGGTTTGCGGAAAAAATGTCGCTGGCAATGTCCGGGATATGAAGCGCAGCGGCATTGCCCTTGTGCCCGACCACCGGATGGAAAATGCTCTGATGGCTGACGGCTCTGTGAGGGAAAACCTCTCCTTGGTTCATTCCGATTTCGCCGCCAACTGGGGCGTTTTAAACCTCGCTGCGGAAAAAACAGAGGTCATGCGCATTGTGGATCTGTTGAATATCAAGTCGAACAGCCCGCGCCAATTGGTGCGGGAACTGTCCGGGGGCAACAAGCAAAAGGTATCCCTTGGCAAATGGCTCTACGGGGCGGCAGGCAAATACCGGGTTATGATCTTTGTCGAACCGACTGAAGGCGTCGATATTGGCGCCAAGCAGGAAATTTACCGGCAGATACGTGATCTCGCCAAACAGGGCATGGGCGTTCTTATCGCATCGTCTGACTTGCTTGAAATCGAACAGGTAACGCAGCGCGTTGTTCCCTTTGTTCACGGGCGCCCCGGCAAAAGCATTCCTGCCGAGGAGTTTTCGGAGGCGCGTTTCATTGATGCTCTGACAGGGGAAGCGGCATGACCACGAAAGAGCAGGAAATGGATTCTTCTCAGAACAAGAAGTCCATGATCAGCATGGAATGGGTTCAAAAATACTCTACTTTCGTT
>DROE01000291.1 GCA_011322005.1 Devosia sp. | reverse complement strand
GCTTCCGGGGGGGATATAGGCGTAACCGCCGGGGGGCATTTTATGGGTTTTGCCCTCAAGGCTCAGTTCGAGTTCGCCCTCAAGCACGAACAGAACGGCTTGCGCGCCTTTGTCGGGTTCGGGCCTGTCACTGCCACCACCGGGGGCGACCTCCATCAGATATTGGGCAAAGGTCTCGGCAAAGCCGGTCATGGGCCGGGCCAGCACCCAGGCGCGGGTTTTATGCCAGTGGGGCAGGGAAGAGGTGACAATATCGGTCATCACGCCTTTTGGAATAACCGCATAGGCCTCGGTGAACACGGCGCGCCCGCTCAAAAGCGTGGATTGGGGTGGCAGGCCGCCTTTGGGGGCGTAATAGGTGCAATCGGCCATCAGGGTGCGCCCCCTCCCAGAATGTCCTCAATGCGCAACTGAGCGATGCGTTCGACCTGAGCGCAGGCAGCGGCAAATTCCTCGTCGTGCTCGTTTTTTATGCGGGTTTCAAAGGCTTCAAGAATTGAGGCTTTGGTGTGGTCTCTGACCGCGATGATGAAGGGAAAACCGAACTTGACCGTGTAGGCCCTGTTAAGCCGTGAGAAGGTTTCGTGTTCTTCTTCTGTCAGATGGTCGAGCCCGGCGGAGGCCTGTTCTTTGGTCGAGGCTTCGGTCAGCCGTCTGGCGGCGGCCAGCTTGCCGTCGAGGTCGGGGTGGGCCCTGAGTACCTCGAGACGTTCCTCGTCACTGGCGGCCCGGAACTGGCTGCGCATGGCGGCGAACAGACCAAGGGAAGAATTGTTGGCGGGGCCAAGCTCATTGTCATAGGTGCGTTCAGCGACCCACTCGGAATGTTCGAATACGCCGCCGAACAGGGTGAGGAAATCGTCCCGGTCCATCTCAGCGGGGATCAAAGCGGGAGCTTTGAAGGGGCAGTGTTCAGCAAAATGGCGGGCGATGTCGATGCGCCGGGCGAGCCAGACTTTTTCACGGGATTGCACATATTGAATGAATTTTTTCAGTGCTGCGACGCGCCCCGGTCGGCCGGCGAGCCGGCAGTGCAGGCCGATGGACATCATCTTTGGACTGCCCGCCTCGCCCTCGGCATAAAGGGTGTCAAAGGCGTCCTTGAGATAGGTGAAAAACTGGTCGCCGGAATTAAAGCCCTGCGGGGTGGCAAAACGCATGTCGTTGCAGTCCAGCGTATAGGGGATAATCAGTTGGGCCCGGCCCCAGTGCTCGCGCCAGTAAGGCAGGTCATCGTCATAGGCGTCCGAGAGATATTCAAAACCACCTTCTTCGGTGGCCAGGTCCACGGTGTTTATGGAGCAGCGCCCGGTATACCAGCCAAGTGGGCGGCTTCCTGTGACCTGTTCGTGGATTTTTATGGCCTGTTGCATGTGCTCGCGTTCGTCTTCGGCGGAAAAATCCTTGTATTCAATCCATTTCAGACCATGGCTGGCAATCTCCCAGTCCGCTTCAAGCATGGCTGCAACCTGTTCGGGGGAACGGGCCAGAGCCGTGGCCACGCCATAGACGGTCGTGGGCACATCTGATGATGTCAGCAGGGCATGGAGGCGCCAGAAACCGGCCCGGGCGCCATATTCATAGATGGATTCCATATTCCAGTGGCGCTGGTCCGGCCAGGGGGAAGCGCCAACGATTTCGGACAGGAAGGCTTCGGAAGCATCATCGCCATGCAGGATGTTGTTTTCACCTCCCTCCTCGTAGTTGAGGACGAACTGCACCGCGATATTTGCGCCGCCGGGCCATTTGGGGTCGGGGGGATTTTCGCCGTAACCGCGCATGTTTCTGGGATATCTTGGAGGTAGGTTCATGGGGTCATTTATGCGTGGATTTGGTGCTTCCCACAACTCAATAATTAAATTCTGGACCAAATGGTCAAAAATAGTGCACGATTGGGGGTGAGCGCACACTGCCAAAGCAGGCAAAGACCGGCTAGAATGGGGTGCGACTCGAAATGGAGGAGGGATTTATGGCGGATTGCGGGCGCCTGACCACCCATGTTCTGGACACGGCCCACGGAAAACCGGCCGCCGATATGGGGGTGGAGCTTTTTGTTGTTCAGGGCGAAAGCCGGACCCTGCTGCAAGCCACAAGAACCAACGTTGACGGACGCTGCAACAGCCCGCTTCTGAGCGGAGAAAACATGGTGTCCGGGGTTTATGAACTGGTGTTTCAGGTGGGAGATTATTTCTCGGCCCTTGGGGTTGAAACCACCTCGCCTGCCTTTCTGGACACGGTGCCGGTGCGTTTTGGCATTGGCGAAGCCGATGCCCACTATCATGTGCCGCTATTGGTTGCGCCCTTTGCCTATTCGACCTATCGGGGCAGCTAAAGAATGGTGAGCGGGAGCAGGCGCAAGTCAATCCGGTTCTGGCTCAATGATGAGCTGGTGGAACTGTTTGACCTGCCCCCGACCCTGACACTGCTGGATTTTTTGCGGCTGAACAAACGCCTGACCGGCACCAAAGAGGGCTGCGCGGAAGGGGATTGCGGAGCCTGCACTGTGCTGGTGGGACGGCTGAGGGAAGGCGGCCTCACCTATGAGAGCGTTACTGCTTGTATCCGCTTTGTCGCTTCGCTGGACGGCTGCCATGTGGTGAGTATTGAGCATTTGCGGGGTGCCGAGGGTCAACTGCACCCGGTGCAGCGGGCGCTGGTCACCCATCACGGCTCGCAATGCGGGTTCTGCACGCCGGGCATCGTGATGTCGCTTTATGCCTTATGGATGGAAAATTCTTCTCCTGTTGTCAGCGAAATCGAGGAGGCGTTACAGGGTAATCTGTGCCGGTGCACGGGTTACAGCCCGATCGTCCGGGCGGCGCTGACGGCTTCGGAAGCAGGCGGGCAGTCGGGGGACATGCTGGTGGCCGAGCGCGCCAAAATGGTTGAGAAACTGACGGCGTTGCAGGACAAAAGGCGCGTTGAAATCCGCAATGACGAGGGCGGCATAATTCTGCCAGCGGATGTGAACGACCTGGCCGAAGTTCTGGTTGAAAACCCCCATGCCACCATCGTCGCCGGGGCCACGGATGTGGGGCTGTGGGTCACCAAGCAGATGCGCGAAATCTCTCCGGTGGTGTTCATCGGGCATCTGAAACAATTGCGCCTGATTGTTGCGGACGAGGATGCGGTGAGCATCGGGGCGGGGGTGACCTACACGGATTTCCTGCCGGTGATTGCGGAGAAATTCCCGCAACTGAGAGCGTTCTGGTCGCGCATTGGCGGCCAACAGGTACGCAATATGGGCACAATCGGGGGCAATGTCGCCAACGGCTCGCCCATCGGCGACACACCTCCCGTGTTGATTGCGCTGGGGGCGGCGATTACCCTGAGGAAAGGGGATAAAAGGCGTTTTGTGCGGCTCGAGGATTATTTTATCTCCTACGGCAAACAGGACCGGGACCGGAGCGAATTCATCGAGAGCATTTCCATTCCCTATCCGGGGGCGGGTGAAAAGCTGGCGGTCTATAAAATCTCCAAGCGCCGCGACGAGGATATTTCGGCGCTGTGCGGAGCCTTCCGGCTGAAGCTTGATGAGGACAACAGGGTTGCCGAGATTTCCATTGTGTTCGGCGGCATGGCGGCAACTCCGAAACGGGCGGCGGCGGTTGAAAAGGCGCTGCTGGGCAAAGAGTGGAACGAGGCCAATGTCAGCGCGGCATTGCGAGCTTTCGGGGAGGACTACCAGCCGCTGTCCGATGTGCGGGCCTCTGCTGAATATCGTTTGCTGGCAGCGCAGAACCTGTTGAAACGGTTTTATCTGGAAACCATCGGGGAAAGACGGGAACTCAAACGGGGGGCGGCGTGAACAAGGTCACACACACATCCGTTGCCCATGACAGCGCCGAAAAACATGTGAGCGGGCGTGCCACCTATATTGACGACATGGTGGAGCCGGCGTGCACCTGCCATGCCTCATTGGGTCTGAGTGAGCGGGCGCACGCAAAAATCATCTCGCTTGACCTGGAAACCGTGCGTGGTGCGCCGGGGGTTGTGGCTGTTCTGACTGAGAAGGACATTCCCGGCCACAACGACATTTCCCCCACGGGCTTGAATGATGAGCCGGTGTTCGCCACAGACGAGGTGCAGTTTTTCGGCCAGCCGTTGTTTTGCGTGGTGGCTGAGACCCGCGAGCAGGCACGGCGGGCGGCAAGGCTGGCCAAAGTGGTTTATGAGGATTTGCCGGGGGCGCTCACTATTGCGCAGGCTGAAGAAGCTGGCAGTGCGCTGGTGACGGCACCGCTGACATTGCGCCGGAGCGATGCTGAAAAAGCAATGGAATCTGCGCGGCACAGCCTTTCGGGCACGATGGAAATCGGCGGGCAGGACCATTTTTATCTGGAGGGGCAAATCGCTTTTGCCATTCCGGGTGAGGACGAGGATGTCACGGTCTATTCCTCGACCCAGCACCCCAGTGAAGTGCAGCACATGGTGGCCGGAGCGCTCAATGTCCGTTCCAACGCGGTGACGGTGAAAGTGAGGCGCATGGGAGGCGGGTTCGGGGGCAAGGAAACCCAGTCCAACCTGTTTGCGGTGGCGGCGGCACTGGCGGCGAAAAAACTGGGCCGGGCGGTGAAAATACGCCCTGACCGTGACGACGACATGGTGGCCACCGGCAAGCGCCACGACTTTGTTGTCGCTTATGAGGTGGGTTATGATGAAAGTGGCAAAATCTCAGCCGTAAAGGGTGATTTTGCCGCCCGATGCGGGTTCAGCGCCGACCTGAGCGGGCCGGTCACCGACCGGGCGCTGTTTCATGCGGACAATGCCTATTTTTATCCGGCGGTGGAGTTGAAATCGCGCCCGCTGAAAACCAACACTGTGTCCAACACCGCCTTTCGCGGCTTTGGCGGCCCGCAAGGGGTGCTGGGGGCCGAGAGAATAATCGAAGAGATTGCCTATGCACTGGGCAAGGACCCGCTGGAGGTCAGAAAGGCCAATTTTTACGGCACGGACAGTGACAATATCACGCCCTATCATCAGGAGGTGACGGACAATATCATCCAGCGGATTGTGGATGAGCTGGAGGCGTCGTCCGACTATCAGAAGCGCCGCGAAGAGATTGTTGCTTTCAACAAAACCGGTGGAATCATCCGGCGCGGTATCGCGCTGACGCCGGTCAAGTTCGGCATCTCGTTCACCGCCACCTGGTATAATCAGGCCGGGGCGCTGGTGCATATCTATAGCGATGGCTCGGTGCATCTCAATCACGGGGGCACCGAGATGGGGCAGGGGCTGAACATCAAGGTGGCCCAGGTGGTGGCCGATGCGTTCGGGCTATCGCTTGCGGAGATAAAAATCACTGCGACCGCCACCGACAAGGTGCCCAACACTTCGGCGACTGCGGCCTCCTCGGGTTCGGACCTCAACGGCATGGCGGCGCTCAATGGTGCGGAACAAATCAAGGCCCGGCTGGTGGCGTTCGCAACCGAAAAATACGGATGCAGCGCTAATGAGGTGAATTTTGCCGGGGGCCGGGTGCAGGCGGGGGCCGAGGGTTTCGCGTTCGCTGACTTTATCAAGCAAGCCTATATGGGCCGGGTGCAGCTTTCGGCCAGCGGTTTTTACAAGACGCCGGACATTCACTGGGACCGGGACAAGGGAGAGGGGAGACCGTTCTTTTATTTCGCCTATGGCGCTTCGGTGAGCGAGGTTTCCATCGACACGCTCACAGGGGAATATATGGTCGACCGGGTGGATATTCTTCACGATGTGGGCAAATCGCTTAACCCGGCCATCGACAGGGGCCAGGTGGAGGGCGGTTTTATTCAGGGCATGGGCTGGCTGACAAGCGAAGAACTGTTCTGGAACGAAGAGGGGCGGCTGATGAGCCACGCGCCCTCGACCTATAAAATTCCGCTGGCCTCGGACGTGCCGCGCATTTTCAACGTTGAACTGGCCGAATGGTCCACCAACCCGGAGCGCACCATTAAGCGCTCCAAGGCGGTGGGGGAGCCGCCGCTGATGCTGGCGGCGTCAGTGGTGGAAGCGGTGTCGATGGCGGTGGCCAGTGTGGCGGATTACAAAATCTGCCCGTGCCTTGATACGCCGGTGACACCGGAACGGGTGCTGATGGCGGTCACGCGCCTGCAAGGGGCGGGCGGGCGATGAGTGTCTCGATTGCCGCTCTGGAGGGTTTTTTGAGGCGGAATGCGGTGCTGGTGGAAATCACTGGCACCAAGGGTTCAACCCCGCGGGAGCGTGGGGCCTGGATGGTGGTAAGCGAAAACGAGATGCTTGGCACCATCGGGGGCGGACAGTTGGAGTTCATCGCCATGGATACGGCCCGCCAGATGCTCAGGGGTGGGGAGAAAATGCGGGTGCTCGATGTGCCGCTCGGGCCCGACATCGGGCAGTGCTGCGGCGGCCGGGTTGCGCTTGCGCTTTCATTTCTTGATGGGCAAAAAAGCAAAGAATTGCTGGCGCGACACGATGCGGAGATGGCGAGCTGGTTGCCGGTCTATGTCATGGGCGCGGGCCATGTGGGCCGGGCGCTGGCGCAGGCGCTGGCGCTGCTGCCGGTGAAAGTTGTTATTGTGGACAGCCGGGCCGGGGTGTTTGAGGGTCTGCCGGGCAATGTTGAGACACGGGTAAGCGTGCTTCCCGAAGCAGAGGTGCGCAAAGCACCGCCGGGGAGCAGTTTTGTCATTCTTACCCACGACCACGCGGAGGATTTTCTCATCGCGCGGGAAGCGCTTTTGCGCGAGGACGCACTTTACGTGGGCATGATTGGTTCAAAAACAAAACGGGCAACTTTTGCCACATGGCTGAGGGGTGAGACGGGTTCGGCCACTCTGGCGGAGAAGCTAATCTGCCCGATTGGCAATCACATTGGGGACGACAAGCGCCCCGAAGTGATTGCGGCACTGGTCGCGGCAGAGATTTTGGTCCACACTGGGCAGCCGTTGGAGGGGGGCTTCATGGACAGATGCACGACAAAACAGGTCGCGGAGGGCAACTGATGTCCGGTGAAACGCAGGCGCGTCTTGAAATGGCGGGCATCACCAAGCGCTTTCCCGGGGTGCTGGCCAATGATGATGTGAGCTTTGCCATCAAGCCGGGGGAAATCCACGCGCTGCTCGGGGAGAACGGGGCCGGGAAATCCACTCTGGTCAAGATGATTTATGGCATCATGCGGCCCGATGCGGGGGAGATGTTCTGGAATGGCGCACCGCTGAAGGCAAGCAGTCCCAAAGCGGCGCGCAGGCTGGGCATTGGCATGGTGTTCCAGCATTTTTCGCTGTTCGAGGCTTTGACGGTGCTGGAAAACATAGCGCTTGGCATGGACGGGGGCCTGTCGAGCCGGGCGCTGGAGGCCAAGGTGCGCGAGGTGCTGAACGCCTATGAGCTGAGCCTTGACCCGCACCGGGTGGTAAGCACCCTGAGCGTTGGCGAGCGCCAGCGTATCGAGATTGTGCGGGCGCTGTTGCTTAATCCCAAACTGCTGATTATGGACGAGCCGACCTCGGTGCTGACGCCCCAGGAAGTCACACAATTGTTCAAGACCCTGCGCCAGCTGGCCAGCGAGGGATGTTCGATTCTTTATATTTCGCACAAGCTCAACGAAATAAAGGAGTTGTGCGACACCGCGACCATTCTGAGGGGCGGTCGTGTGGTGGATGAATGCGACCCCAAGCAGGAAACTTCCAAATCCATGGCCGAAAAAATGATCGGCGGGGATCTGAAGGCGGTGGCCAAAGGCACAGAACGCACGTTCGGCGAGGTGCAGCTTGCAGTCAATAATCTCAGTCTGGGGCGGGGCCATGCTTTTGGAACGGCGCTCAAAGATATCAGTTTTTCGGTTCATGGGGGTGAAATTCTTGGCATTGCCGGGGTGGCGGGCAACGGGCAAAACGAGCTTCTGGCGGCGTTGAGCGGGGAACAGCACGCCGAGGCGGACGGCGTGATTGAGCTTTGCGGCAGACCCATCGGCACCTCAGAGCCGAGCACAAGGCGCAAGGCGGGCCTTTGTGCGGTGCCCGAAGAACGTCACGGGCACGCGGCGGTGCCGGATTATTCGCTGGCCGACAATGGTATTCTGACCGCCCGGCACCGGCGTGAACTGGTGCGGGCCGGGCTTATCAAAAACAGCGCTTCGCATGATTTTGCCGACGAGATCATCGCTGAATTCGGGGTGATGGCCACCGGCTCCAAAGCCACAGCGGGCTCGCTGTCGGGGGGCAACCTGCAAAAGTTCATCATGGGGAGGGAAATATTGCAGACGCCAGAAGTTCTGGTGATATCCCAACCCACCTGGGGAGTGGACGCAGGGGCGGCGGCTTTCATACATCAGGCGCTGGTGGACATGGCGGCGGCGGGTTCGGCGATCGTGATCATCTCGCAGGACCTGGACGAGCTTTTGGCGCTTAGCGACACGCTGAGTGTTATCAATGAGGGGAAACTGTCAGCGCCGATGGCGGTGGAAAACGCCTCGATTGAAGAGATCGGCCTGCTGATGGGGGGCGTGCACGGGGAACCGAGCCTTGCAACAAAGCCGGAGGCAAGTCATGCAGTTCAGGTTTGAAAAACGGGCCGAGCCCAGCCGCACCATGCTTTATGTGACCCCGGTCGCCGCTGTGCTTTTGACCATGGTTCTGGGTGCGATAATCTTCACCATCATCGGCTATGACGGTATTGGCGCGGTGCGCGAAATTTTCTTCACTCCGCTGACCAATTCGCTGAAATGGCAGGACCTGGCGGTAAAGGCCGCGCCCCCCCTCATCATCGGGGGCGGGCTTTCCATCGGCTACCGGGCCAATGTGTGGAATATCGGGGCGGAAGGGCAGTATATTGTTGGCGGGCTGGCGGCGACCGGCGTTGCCCTTTTAACGCAGGACATGAGCGGCTGGTGGATTTTGCCGCTGATGGGGATTGCCGGGATAGCCGGTGGTATGGCCTATGTAGCGGTGCCGGCTTTTTTGCGGGTCAGGCTCAAGGTCAACGAAATCCTGACCACGCTGATGCTGACCTATGTGGCGGTCAATATTCTGAACTATCTGGTGTTTGGCCCCTGGAAAAGCCCCACCAGTTTCGGCCAACCGCAGACGGTTGCTTTCAACGACAGTCAATCCCTGCCCTATATCATTGAGGGCACCATTGTGCAGGCCGGTGCGCCGATTGCAATCATTGTGGCGCTGGTTGCCTGGTTCGTGATGAGCAGGACGATGTTCGGCTTTCAGGTGACAACTGTTGGAGCGGCACCAAAAGCTGCCGCCTATGCGGGGTTTTCAGCCAACAAGACCATTTTGGCGGTGCTGTTTATCAGCGGGGGGCTGGCCGGGCTCGCCGGAATGCTGGAAGCGGCGGGGCCGTTCGGGCGCATGGTGCCGCAATTCCCCTCAAACTATGGTTTTACGGCGATAATCGTTGCCTTTCTGGGGCGGCTTCACCCCATAGGGGTGCTGTTCGCCGGAGTGGTTCTGGCAATCACGTTCGTGGGCGGGGAAGTGGCGCAGACAACCATTGCCCTGCCCAACCCCGCGGTTGGAATTTTCCAGGCGATGATGTTGTTCCTGCTGCTGGCGGGGGATGTTCTGGTGCGCTACCGAATTGTCAGGGCCGGTGCCACTGGAGGGAGGGAAGCGATATGAGCGCCACCCTTTTGATAGCCATGCTCATCACCATGATCGGTGCCTCCACGCCCATTCTTCTGGCGGCGCTGGGGGAGCTGGTGGTGGAAAAAAGCGGTGTGCTCAACCTTGGTATCGAGGGCATGATGCTGACCGGGGCTGTCGTTGGGTTTGCGGTGACCTATACCACCGGCAACCCCTGGCTGGGGATAACGATTGCTGCGCTGGCCGGAGCGGCGGTGTCGATGATATTTGCCTTTCTCACCCTGTCGCTTTCGGCCAATCAGGTGGCGACCGGGCTGGCGCTGACTATTTTTGGCACCGGATTTTCGGCCCTGTTCGGTAGTGAATATACCGGCAAGCCGCTGGAACTGTTCAAATCCATCTTTCCCGCCAGCCTCGCCGAGGACCCCTATCTGCGCCTGATATTCGGGCACTCTCCGCTGGTGTATTTTTCGTTTTTCATGGTTTTTGCCGTCTGGTGGTTTTTGAGCCGGACGCGGGCCGGGCTCATTTTGAGAGCGGTGGGGGAAAACGATGTTTCGGCCCATTCCATCGGCTATTCGGTCATAGGCATCCGCTATGGGGCGGTGGCGTTCGGGGGGGCAATGGCTGGGGTCGGGGGGGCCTGTTTTCCGCTGCTTCTTACCCCGCAATGGGTCGAGGGACTGACGGCGGGGCGGGGCTGGATTGCGCTGGCGCTGGTGGTTTTTGCCGCCTGGAGGCCGCTCAGACTGCTGGCCGGGGCCTATCTGTTCGGGCTGATTGCCACGATGGAACTTTACACCCAGGCGGCAGGGGGTGTGTTCCGCATCATCGCCCCGGAGATGTGGGCCAGTCTGCCCTATCTTGCAACCATCGGTGTGCTGGTAATAATCTCGCTTGGGCGCTCGGCAAATGCAAATGCACCGGCATGTCTTGGCAAACCGTTTGAGGCAGGGCACTAATAGGAAGATCAACGACTCAAAAATAACCGCGATAACCTAATCAGAAGTCAAACAGGAGAGAGAAAACATGAGCATCATTACACGTCGTACGGCCATCAAGATCGGGGGTGCTGCTGCGGCATTGCCTTTGATCGGAAGCAGGGCTTTTGCCGCAGAGAAGGTACGGGCAGCTTTTGTGCTGATTGGTACGCCGGATGACAATGGCTGGAACTATGGCCACGATCTGGGCCGCCGCGAGATGATCGAGGCGCTGGGTGCGGACAAGGTTGAAACCACGGTCGTCACCAACGTGGCCGAGGGACCGGACAGTGAGCGGGTATTCCGTGAACTGGCCCAGCAGGGGCACGACATTATTTTCGGGACCAGCTTTGGTTATGGCGATGCCATGCTCAAGGTGGCCAAACAATTCCCGGATGTGAAGTTCGAGTGGGCAACGGGCTATCAGACTGCCCCCAACCTTTCGATCTACAATGCGCGCTTCCATGAGGGACGTTCGGTGCTGGGCACCATTGCCGGGGCCATGAGCGAAACCGGAATTGGTGCCTATATCGGCTCGTTTCCCATTCCTGAAGTGGTGATGGGCATCAATGCGTTTCATCTGGCCGCCCGCAAGCAGAACCCGGATTTCATCACCAAGGTGGTTTATGTGAACTCGTGGTTTGATCCACCCAAGGAAGCCGATGCGGCCCGGGCTCTGATTGATCAGGGTGTGGACGTGATTACCCAGCATACCGATGGACCGGCGGCGTTGCAGGTTGCCGAGGAACGCGGCATTATCGGCGGGTTCGGGCAGGGCGCGGATATGAGCGCATTTGCACCCAAGGCGCACCTGACTTCCATTATCGACATCTGGAGTCCCTATTACATCAAGGCGGTGAAATCGGTAATTGATGGCACTTGGGCCGAGGGAAGTTCCTGGGAAGGGCTTGCCGCCGGTGAAGTGGTCATCGGCCCCTACAATGAAAAAATCCCCGCCGATGTCGTGGCTGCCGCCGAAGCGGTGCGGCTGGGCATAATTGATGGTTCGGTGCATCCGTTTGCCGGCCCGATTACCGACAACGAAGGCACATTGCGGGTTGAAGCCGGAGACGTGATCGATGATGGCGAGTTCTGGGGCGTCGACTGGTACGCCCAGGGCGTAGAGGCTTGATGTTGTCTGCCACCGGAAACTAAAAGAGGCGGGTCTTGGCCCGCCTCTTTTTTTAAGCCCCGGGAGGAAATCCGATGAGCGATTTTGCAATATTCTGGGAATGGTTTGCTTTCGGGGTGCGCTGGGTGCACGTCATCACCGCCATCGCCTGGATTGGCTCATCGTTTTATTTCATCGCTCTTGATCTGGGGCTGGTGCACCGCCCCCATCTGCCCAAAGGGGCGACCGGGGAGGAGTGGCAGGTCCATGGCGGCGGCTTTTATCATATCCAGAAATATATGGTGGCCCCGGCGGAGATGCCCGAGCACCTTATCTGGTTCAAGTGGGAGAGCTATGCGACCTGGCTTTCGGGTTTTGCCCTGTTGGCGGTGGTCTATTATGTGGGAGCTGACCTTTATCTGATCGATCGCAATGTGCTTGATATTCCGGCCTGGGGTGGCATTGCGCTTTCAGTTGCCTCCATCGGGGTGGGGTGGGTGCTCTATGACCTGTTGTGCAGGTCGCCATTGGGCAAAAGCACAACCGGGCTAATGGTGGTTTTGTTTCTCATTCTGGTCGCCATGTCCTGGGGCTATACACAAATGTTCACCGGGCGGGCCGCATTGCTGCATATGGGGGCTTTTACCGCCACCATCATGACGGCGAACGTGTTTTTCATCATCATTCCCAACCAGAAGATTGTGGTCGCCGACCTTCTGGGGGGCCGGGCGCCGGACCCAAAATATGGCGTGATGGCCAAGCAGCGCTCGCTGCACAATAATTACCTGACCCTGCCGGTGATATTCTTCATGCTGTCGAGCCATTATCCGCTGGCATTTGCCACCGAATATAACTGGATTATCGCCAGCCTGATATTCCTCATCGGTGTGGTCATAAGGCACTATTTCAACACCAGACACGCGCGAAAGGCTGCGCCCAACTGGACGTGGCTGGCGGCAACCGTGTTGTTCATCCTGATCATCTGGCTGTCGAGCACCCCCAAACTGCCCGGAGCAGGCGAGGGTCAGTTGGTTTCGCGCGCCGCCGAGCCGTTCATGCAATCGGAGCAGTTCGTGGCGGTCAGCGACATCGTGCAGGGGCGCTGCGCCATGTGTCATACGGCGGAACCGTTCTGGGATGGGGTGCCCCAGGCTCCCAAGAATGTGGTGCTGGACACTGAAAGCGCAATCGCCACCTATGCGCGCCAGATTTATATCCAGTCGGGCGCCAGTTCGGCCATGCCGCCGGGCAATGTGAGCTTTATGGAACCCGAAGAACGGGCACTGATTGTTGAGTGGTACAAATCCAGCATCGCAGAAGCGGGCCGCCTGCTGTGAAGAAGAAATTGTTACGGGGCCGGGTTCTGGATTTCGTCGCCGAACCACAATCCGTTGAGGATAGCTCCGCCTACCGGTATTTTGAGGATGGGGCAGTTCTGCTTTCGAAAGGCAGGATTGTTGCTTCAGGCGACTGGGGTGATGTCAGTGCGCAGGTGCCGGAAGGGTGTGCCGTGGCTGACCACCGCCCGCACCTGATATTGCCGGGGCTGATTGATCCGCACATCCATTTTGTGCAGATGCAGGTGGTGGCGTCTTATGCGGCCAACCTGCTTGAGTGGCTGAACACCTATACATTTGTCGAGGAGCAGAAGTTTGCTGACCCCGAGCACGGCGCGCGGATTGCGGGGGCATTTTTTGATACGCTGATCCGGCACGGCACGACCTGTGCCGCTGCTTATTGTTCGGTGCATCCGGCTTCGGCGGAGGCGTTTTTTGCGCAGGCTGAAAAACGCAATATGGCGGTGATCGGCGGCAAGTGCATGATGGACAGGAACTGCCCCGAGGCTTTGCGGGACACACCGCAACGGGGGTATGACGAAACAAAGGCCCTGATTGAAAAATGGCATGGCAGGGGGCGAGCCAATTATGCGATAACGCCGCGCTTTGCCATTACCTCAAGCCCTGAACAGATGGAAATGGTTGGGGCGTTGGCCGCTGAGTTCCCGGACGTTTATGTGCAGACGCATCTGTCGGAGAATTCGGACGAAATCGCCTTCACCATGGAGCTTTACCCTGAGCATACCGACTATCTGGAAGTCTATGAGCATTGTGGTCTTCTTGGACACAAGAGCCTGTTCGGTCATGCCATTCACCTGAGCGAGAGGGAAATTGGCGCGATGGCGGAAACCGGATCGGTGGCGGTTTCGTGCCCGACATCGAACCTGTTTCTGGGCTCGGGCCTGTTTGACCATGACCGGCTCAACAAGGCGGGCGTGGCGATTGGCGTGGCCACCGATATTGGCGGGGGTACCAGCTTTTCCATGTTCAAGACGCTGGAGGAGTTTTACAAAATCCAGCAGTTGAACGGGCAGCGGTTCGACCCGTTAATGTCGTTTTACCGGATGACGCTGGGCAATGCGCGGGCCCTGTCACTTTCGGAGAAGATTGGCACACTGGGGGAGGGGACTGAGGCGGACATTGTAGTGCTTGATGCGTCTGCAACGCCGGAAATGGCGCTCAAATATCAGACCGTCTCATCCCTGAGCGAGGAACTGTTCCTGCTGCAGACACTTGGGGACGACCGGGCAGTGGTCGAGACCTATGTCGCAGGGGAAGCGCTGAAAAGCGGGTTGACTTAAGGCTTATCACATCCGCCCGTAGAGGCTTTCGGGGTGCTGTTGCTCGTCGATTTTGAAGCGGTGGTTCGCCGGGGGGTGGGCGCGTTGTTCGCATTCCATGCGCGGACAGATGCGACAACCCACGCCAATGGGAACAATCTGAGTGGCATTGGCAAGGTCGATGCCATCGGAATATATCAGGCGTTTTGCGTGGGAAATATGGCAACCAAGGCCAATGGACAGGTGGCGCCGCTGGGCGTTGTGGCGGTGGCCGCCCTTGGCCAGCGAACGGGCGATACAAAAGTATGTCTCCCCGTCGGGCATCTGTGAAATCTGGATGTTGATGCGTCCGGGCTGCAGGAAGGCCGAATAGACGTTCCAGCGCGGGCAGGCCCCCGAATGGCGCGGAATGTGGATGCCGGAGAGGGAAAAGCGCTTGGAGATATTGCCGGCAATATCGGTGCGGACAAGATGCAGGGGTATGCCCGATGCGCCGGATCTTTGCAGTGTGGTCATGCGGTGGCAGACCTGTTCAAAACTTGCACCGAAGTGCCGGGCGATGCGCTCTATGTCATAGCGATAATCTTCGCAGGCCTTGAGGAACGGTCCGTAAGGCATGATCAGCGCTGCGGCGAAATAGGAAGCAAGCACGTTGCGGGCCAGCGCGGGAGCGTCGTTCTGGGGCAGGGTGCTCTGTTCGATAATGGTCTCAATTTCGGCTCTGGCAGCGCTCAGGCCCAGATGGTGGCACACCGAGAACAGTGCCGTTTCAGGGGGCAGCACATCGGCAACAGCCAGAGTGCGACCATCATCCTCGATGCGCCGGGCGATGCCCCGGGGCAGGGAAGCAAGCCGCCAGTTCTGCCCGAATACATTGCCAAGCCAGGTGCGCAGGCCGACCTCGAAACTTTCCGAGGCGTTGTCGATATCGTGCCGGACCCGCTCGGCGGCGGCCTCAAGGGCAGGGAAGTGGTTGGCGTTTTCCTGCACGAAGTCGGAAATTGCGTCGGTCGCCCGGTGATGGGGCTGGTCGGGTTTTGTTTTTGTATCGGTGGAGGCGGGCGCAGTGCTCAGCTCACGGTATTTGTCGAACAGGTGCAACACGGCCCGGGCGGCCACCGGGTTGGAAAAGGCCAGGTCGCGGATTTCCATATTGGTCAGGTCGCTGTCGGCGAAAATGTCGTCGCCAAACAATTCCATCAGGTCGCCGACCAGCCTTGCATCATCGCTTTGGGCCAACTCCCCCGCCTCGATGCCAAAATAACCGGCGAACTTGAACAATAACGGCACGGTGATTTTACGCCGGTTGTGCTCGATAAGGTTGAGATAGCTGGCCGATATGGAAAGGGCCGCGGCCAGGTCCCCTTGCGTGACCTGCCGCTGGCGGCGCAGCCGCCGGATTTTCCCGCCTATCTGCGGTGTATCTCCCGAGCCCATTTTATCTCCGATTTACAAACTTTACAATTCGCGGCCGGCAAATTTGCTATATTTTACAGCGTTGCAAGCCCGGTTGTTGTTTTATGTTGCATGTTCGGAGTGCTTGTCAAATATTTACAGGACCAAGGTTCAAGAAAAGGACTGCAACCCAAAGGAGGGAAAAATGACGCAGAACAATCATCGGCAAATTCAAACCGGCAGAGAAGAATATGTGACCATCATCGCCCCTTCCCTGAACGCGGTCATGGGGCAGTTCCGGGCGCGGGGGCTGGGCGCGCAGGGGTTCACCATCACCGGGCCGGCTGTCCGGCACAAGTTTGCCTTTGCCGGAGAGCATGTGTCGCGCGAGGCCAAGCGGGGGCCGATGTTTGATGGCGCGGCCATGGTGGCGGCCACTTTCCGGCGGGTGGTTTCTCCCTGAGGGTTCCGTTCTCCGGGGCGTGAAGTAGAATCAATCCCCGAGGGAGCCGAAGGCCCGGCAGGTGCCGGTTTCAGGTTCCAGCTTTCCTTCAATGCCAGTGTCCCGGCAACAAGCGCCCGGGGGGATGGTCTGACTTTCTTCTCTTTTTTGGAGTGCAACATCATGCTCGAACGAGCCAAACTTCCCCAACGCGAGCATCATTCGCAAAATGACTTTCCGGCCCCGGACTGGGCCCCGGAGCGCTGGAAAACCGTGCGCCGCAATTTTACGCCCCAGGATGTGAAGCGGCTGAGTGGTTCATTGCCGATGGAATACAGTCTGGCGCAGAATGGGGCGAGGCGTCTGTGGGAATTGCTGCACTCCGAGGATTTTGTGCCCACCCTTGGCACGTTTACCGGCAATCAGGCGGTGCAGCAGATAAAGGCAGGGCTCAAGGCCATTTACCTTTCGGGCTGGCAGGTGGCGGCGGATGCCAATTCGTCGGGCAACATGTATCCCGACCAGTCGCTTTATCCGGTTGATTCTGTTCCCGCAGTGGTCAGGCGCATCAACAAGGCCTTGCAGCGCGCCGACCAGATACAGACCATGGAAAAACATGACGGGGTCGAGACCACGAATTACGATTTTTTCGTGCCGATAATTGCCGACGCGG
>DROE01000290.1 GCA_011322005.1 Devosia sp. | reverse complement strand
ACGCTCGCAGTATAGACTTTTCAAAGTTGGAGAAGCAGGCTGGGGACCGGCCTGCAGAACCATTTTCGATGCTTACAGACATGATACCGGAGGAGCAGGTTGTTTGTTACATCACAAAAACGACGCGCCAAACCCATGAGATTATTTCAAGGAATCTGACAAAATCCGCGATATATTCCGGTAAAGTTCAAAGCAACGGCCCACGGTACTGCCCATCCATTGAAGACAAGGTTGTACGGTTTTCTGAGAAGGAAAGTCACCAGGTGTTCCTGGAGCCTGAGGGCATTGGTTCGGACATCATATATCCGAATGGTGTGTCTACATCGTTGCCCGAGCCCGTCCAGCTTCAGTTTTTGCGTTCGATGCCGGGACTTGAGCGGGTTGAGGTGAGCCAGGCGGGATATGCGATTGAGTATGACTATATCGATCCCCGCGAATTGAAGCCTTCACTTGAACTTTGTGCGGTACCAGGGCTCTATCTGGCTGGCCAGATCAATGGCACCACCGGTTACGAGGAGGCCGGGGCTCAGGGGCTGGTGGCGGGTGCCAACGCCGGAAGAGCAGTGCTCGGGCTGGGGGCTTTGGGGCTGTCCCGAACCGAGAGTTATACCGGGGTAATGATTGATGACCTGGTCACAAGGGGTATTTCCGAACCCTATCGCATGTTCACATCAAGGGCGGAGTATCGCTTGAGGCTACGGGCGGATAATGCCGACCAACGCCTTACGCGCAAAGGAGTCGAATGGGGCCTGGTAAAAGAGGCTCGCGCACAGGCCTTTGAAATAAAAGAGAAAAAGTTGGAATCTGGCAGAAGACTTCTCTTGTCCTTGTCGGCAACGCCGAACGAGATTTGCGCAGCGGGGATTGAAGTCAACCTGGATGGAAAACGGCGTCTGGGATTCGAGTTGCTCTCCTATGCCCATGTGGGGCGTTCAGAGCTTGTTCGCTTGTGGCCTGAACTGAAAAGCATAGATCCGAGTATTTTTGAACAGCTTTCGGCGGATGCGAGATATGCACCCTATCTCAAACGGCAAGAACAGGATGTGGAAGCAGTAAGGCGGGATGAGAACAAGGTTATCCCCGATTGGTTCAAGTATGAGGACTTGCCGGGGCTTTCGGCTGAAATGCTGGAGAAATTGCGGAGCGCCAGGCCGCAGACCATTGCCCAGGCACAGCGGATAGAGGGAATGACGCCGGCGGCTGTTTTGCTGGTGTTATCCCGGCTGCAACAGGGGCGAGGTCAGGTGCGTGCCAGAGACATCCAGTGACCGGCCGGGCAGAAGCGTACTTATCGGTCTGGAGAGTCATATTGATCGGAACCTTGAGGATGTTGCTGCCGAGTTGGAGCAGTTTATCGCGTTGCTGGTCCGGTGGCAAAAGATACAGAATCTTGTTTCACGTGAAACAATGCCATTTCTGTGGACACGCCATGTAAGGGACAGTTTGCAGTTGATAGGGGAGGTGCGGGTCGGGGAGCGCGCCGTTCTGGATCTGGGCAGTGGTGGTGGTTTTCCTGCTATACCCGTGGCAATCGCCCTGAAGGAGAGGGGGATGTGCTATCATCTGGTCGAATCCAACAAGCGAAAGGCTTCATTCTTACGTACTGTTGCCAGGGAGCTAGAGTTGCCGATTCAAGTTCATGGTGAAAGAATGGAACTACTGGACGAGAAAGACATCGGAAAAGTTGATTTGGTGACCAGCCGGGCTACAGCTTCGCTTGTCACGATTTTTGCCCTGGTTTCTCCCTTCTGGACCAGTCGGACCAGGGGGCTGTTCCACAAGGGAAGGGAAGTTGGGGAAGAACTTGTCAAAGCGCGTGCAGACTGGAGCTTTGATGTGCTAGAGTTGGCAAGCGAGACCGATCACGATGGCCGAATTCTGGAGATCAGCGGGCTGAAGGCGCGGACTCAACGGGAGTTATTGTAGTGGGGCGGTGCGTAAGTGGAGGCGATTTTGAGGCCACGGATTCTGACTTTGGCAAATCAGAAGGGTGGTGTTGGTAAAACAACCACCACAATAAATCTGGCAACTGCCCTTGCTGCGATCGGCGAGCGTGTTCTGATTATCGATGTGGATCCTCAGGGAAATGCGTCAACCGGTCTGGGGCTTTCTCATCAGGAGCGTTTGATTTCCGCCTATGATGTGCTGGTGGGAGAGGCAGATGTCGCGGCAGCGGTGACGCCCAGTAATGTTCCGAATGTGGCGCTTGTGCCTTCTACCATGGATCTGCTGGGTGTGGAGCAGAGCATATCCAGCGAAGCAGATCGGCCGTTTCGCCTTCGTACGGCGCTGGAAGGCCTGGAGGAGGCCCGCATCGACGGGCACAAGATAAGTTATGTTCTGATAGATTGTCCTCCCTCGTTGAACCTGTTGACCATCAATGCGCTGACAGCCGCGGATGCTGTACTGGTACCCATGCAATGCGAGTTTTTTGCACTGGAAGGCCTTAGCCAGCTTTTGCAGACCATAGAACAGATTCGCAGTACGCTTAACCCACGTCTGAGTGTGCAGGGAATTGTGATGACGATGTTTGACAAGCGGAATAATCTCTCAGAGCAGGTGTTGCATGATGTTCGCACCGAGATGGGAGACCTCGTCTATAACACGGTCATTCCGCGCAATGTGAGACTGTCGGAGGCGCCTTCTTACGGCAAGCCAGCGCTTCTATATGACTTGCAGTGTGCCGGCAGCCAGGCCTATTTGCGCCTGGCGACAGAGGTTATCCGGCGCGAACGCCACATGAACGCGGCGTAGTTGCAACGAAAAGGAATCAACATGAATCAGAAACCAACACGCCTTGGACGCGGACTTGCCGCTCTGATTGGAGATGTCGCACCGATAGATGCGCCGCGCGTGGTTGAGGCGAATGGCCTGAAGCGCCTGCCGGTAGAGTTCATTGTTGCCAACCGGAACAATCCGCGCCGGGATTTCGATGCGGAGCAGCTAGAGGAACTCGCAAGCTCCATTCGCGAGAAGGGTGTTATGCAACCCTTGCTTGTGCGTCCTGGCGGGGAAAATCCGGACATATATGAAATTATCGCCGGCGAAAGGCGGTGGCGCGCGGCCCAGGCGGCCGGGCTGCACGAAGTGCCGGTCATCATTCGTGAGGTTGATGACAAGGAAGCGCTTGAACTTGCGATTATCGAGAATGTGCAGCGGACGGACCTGAACCCGGTTGACGAGGCACTTGGCTATGGCGAACTCATGGATCAGTTCGAATATACACAGAGCGATCTTGCGCAGGTGATCGGAAAGAGTCGCTCGCATGTGGCCAATACTCTTCGTTTGCTGCGGCTCCCCGATGATGTGCTGGCGATGCTGTCCAAGGGGCAGCTCACAGCCGGGCATGCGCGCACGCTGATAACAGCAAAGAACCCCTCGGCTCTGGCGGAAAGAATCGTAAAAGGCGGGCTTTCGGTTCGTCAGGCGGAAGCGCTTAGTCAGAAGCGGTTTGATGGCTCGGACGATGGAGAAAAAAGGGAACAAAAGTCTGCCAAGAGCGCCGATATCCTGTCTTTGGAGCGGGAGCTTTCCGATTCCCTTGGTCTGGGTGTGAAACTGCAATCCAAGGGCGAAGCAGGAAAGCTCGAAATTCGTTATAAGTCCTTGGAACAGCTCGATGAAATCTGCCGCCGCCTGCGCTGAACCCGGTCTGGAAGCTACGCCGGTCAGCGTTGTGAGGCAGCCAGGCACAGGGCCAGCAGCGCGCGGCGCGTAAAAGTGCCGGTCAGGGCAGGCTGTTGGCGGGAGAGGTGGATTGTTTTGTTCATGCGCTCAGCCGCCAGAGCGAGTTGGACATCGTTCCACAGACGCAATTGTTGTTCTATTGAAGCGTTTCGGGAAAAGTGCGGCCGCGGTCGGCTGCGCTTCAGCACCTCTGTGGTTGAGAGTCCCTTGTTGATCAAGGCCTTGGCCCGACGCAAGAACAAAAAATGATTCAGCGCGGCGACAAGGATGCGCTGAGGATCCAGTGAAGCGGCGTTGGCCCTGTTGATGGCGTCCTCAAGCCTTAGCGCGTGCCCGGTGCCGGTTGCATCGACAATACGGTCGGTGGTGATGGCGGTGTTGTCGCCACAGAGTTCGGTGACGTCGCGTATGGTTAATATTTTACTCTCGCTGGCGTAGGCAGCAAGTTTTTCAAGCTCCCGCCGGGTGACTTCCCGGTCATTGCCCAGGCTGTCCCGAAGAAAGGCCAAGGCTTCGCTTTCAATGTTTATCTTCTCATCAGCGAATGTCTGTCTGATAAGCGAGGTCAAAGAGGTCGCGTTATCGCTATAGCATGGCAGCGCCCGGGCTGAACCGGATCTTTCTGCAAGCGCACGCAGCCTGTCTTGCGGTGACAGGTTTCCCGCCTCGACAATGACCGGAGCGTCCGGAATGTCCTGCAACATTTCTGCAAGTATCGGGGCAAGTGCATTGCCGGCATTGCGGATGCGGATAACAGGGGCGTCGCCAAACAGTGAGGTGGTTCGTGCCGCAATGGCGAGCAGGGCGGGGTCTGCGTCAATTTCCGCCATGTCCAGAGTTGTTGGAGAGGGGGGTAGGGAGGAATGGGATTGGGGGCTTTTATCCTTGAGAAAACGGGAAATCAGCTTCCCGGCGGTTTCGCGTACCAGGCCAGCGTCGGATCCATAGACCAGGAAGACACCTTTTCCAAGGTCGGGATGGGCGACAAACCGTTCAACATCGTGCGCCTTGAGAGCGCTCATTGACTGTCTGACGAAGACGGTTCTGCCTGCGGTGGCAGTGCCGAATCCTGCTGCTCGCGATTCAGCA
This sequence comes from Devosia sp., assembly GCA_011322005.1. Taxonomy (GTDB): domain Bacteria; phylum Pseudomonadota; class Alphaproteobacteria; order Rhizobiales; family Devosiaceae; genus DROE01. Next base: position 16,679 of record DROE01000290.1, on the reverse strand, counting down.
GCACCCCAAGCAAGGTGAGACGGATGGTTTCCGCCAGTTGAAAGGCGGCGCGTTCGGCAGCTTCGTTGGCAGCCTGCTGATTGGCCAGAGACTGACCGGACTTGGTGTAGGATGCGGATGCGGTTCTGGTACCTACGAAGACAGGTTCATCCGAGGCAGGATCGGTGACGGTAAGTTGACCCTGAACACTGACACTGACAGGGCCCGGTTGCACCGGGGACGAAGAGACCTTAACTGCAACAACAAGTGCGGCAGGGTCCGTTGAGCGCCCGAACCTGGCTACAAGTTCATCGACGACAATCTGTTCAAGACGGGAGCCCGGACTCTTGAATGCCAGGTTATAGGCGCGATCAGCCGATGCCCGGTCTCCATATACCGGCGCAAGACTACAGGCCGCAAGAAGCAGTGGCAGAACGGCCAGTACCATCAGAGAGAAAACCCTTGCCGCCGGGACCCCAGGGGCGGGAAAAATTCGTTCATACAACAACATTGACGATCCTGTTTGGCACAACAATAAGTTTCCTGGGGCTTCTGCCTTCAAGAATGCGATTTACAGCGTCCAGAGACAAGGCCTTTGTTTCAACCGTCGCGCGTGGTGCATCCACCGGCACCTCGATCTCGCCTCGTCGCTTGCCATTAACCTGTACGGGAACTGTGACGGTTTCTTGAACCAGCAAGCCATGGTCGATCTCAGGCCAGGGTGCATCGCAAACCAGCCCTTCCTTGTCGAGCAACTGCCAGCAGGATTCAGCAAGATGGGGCATGAATGGGGACAGAAGCACAACCAGATGCTCTACTGCGGCGCGCAAAGCGTGGAGGCGCGCAGAGGTTGGTTGTTCTGCGGCCTGGGGGAGAAACCTGGAAAGGGCGTTTGTGAGGTCATGAATCTGGGCGATGGCGCGATTGTAGCGCAGCCCGGCAAGTTCTTCACCAACATTGAAGCTTGTGCGGTGCACATGGGCGAGAAAGCTTCTGGCGACTTCATCATCACCGGTTGCGGTCTGCACGGGCTGTGTACTGAGTGAAACTGATTGATTGATAAGTTTCCACAGGCGCTGAACAAAGCGGGATGCGCTGTCGATTCCTGCCTCGGACCATTGCACGTCCCGCTCAGGAGGCGAGTCTGAGAGGACAAACCAGCGTACGGCATCGGCCCCGTGCGACTTGAGAATGTCTTCCGGGTCAATGCCGTTGAGCTTGGACTTGGACATTTTCTCGATCGCGCCGATCTCCACCGGGTCGCCGGAAACCGCATGACTGGCAATCCGCTTTCCATCTCTGGTCTCGATGTGAACCTGATCAGGCGCCAGCCAGTTTCCATTGATGTCCTTATAGGTTTCGTGGGTGACCATGCCTTGCGTGAACAGACCCTTGAAGGGCTCTTTGAGCGACAAGTGCCCCGTTTTCTTAAGGGCGCGCGTAAAGAAGCGGGAATAGAGCAAATGTAAAATCGCGTGCTCCACGCCTCCGATATACTGATCAACGGGAAGCCAGGTATCGGCAACGGCGGGTAGGGTTGGAGTGGTGGCGTGCGGCGCGGTAAAACGGGCGAAATACCAGGAACTGTCTACAAACGTGTCCATGGTGTCAGTCTCACGGCGGGCCTCAATCCCGCAGGAGGGACAGTCAACAAATTTCCAGGTGGGGTGATGCTCAAGTGCGTTTCCCGGTTTCGACAGATCGACATTCTGGGGCAGGAGGACGGGCAAGTCGGTATCGGGCACCGGAACCTGACCACAATTGTCGCAGTGAATGATGGGAACGGGGCAGCCCCAATAGCGTTGGCGGGAAATTCCCCAGTCACGCAGTCGGAAATTTGTCTGACGTACTGCTTGGGGCTGACCGAAAAGTTCGTTCGCCGAAAGGCGCGTGGCAACCTCCTCAAAGGCGTCAGCGGGGCTCATTCCGTCAAGGAATGAAGAGTTTATCATCACTCCATCACCGGCATAGGCGGTGTCAGAAACCGCGAACGAGGCGGTATCTTCATCGGTGGGAACAACTACGGTTGTCACATCAAGACCATAGGCGCGGGCAAAATCTAGGTCGCGCTGATCGGCCGAAGGACAGCCGAAAATGGCTCCGGTTCCGTAATCCATCAGAACAAAATTGGCTACATAAACAGGCAGCTTCCTGCTGGCGCTGAAGGGATGTTTCACGTGAATCCCGGTTTCGAACCCCTCCTTGTCAAGGGTTTCCAGCGTGGCGGCGCTGGTGCCCACGGACAGGCACTTCTTTATGAATTCCTGAAGTTTTGGATTGGACTTTGCCGCATGAGTTGCCAGGGGATGGTTTGCGGCAATTGCCATGAACGAAGCGCCAAAAATTGTGTCGGGACGCGTGGTATAAACCTCAAGCACGTCAAAACCATCCAAAGCCAAGGACTGTTCGGTGCCGGTACTCTTTTCAATCTCCCAGCGGATGAGCATGCCGCTGGACTTGCCGATCCAGTTACGTTGCATGGTGCGCACGTTCTCAGGCCAGTCATGGAGGTCGTCAATCGCCTCCAGCAGCTCTTCGGCATAATCGGTGATTTTGAAGAACCACTGTACCAGCTCGCGTTGCTCAACAACGGCGTTAGAACGCCAGCCCCGCCCGTCTATGACCTGCTCGTTTGCGAGCACGGTCATGTCCACCGGGTCCCAGTTGACCATGGATTTCTTTCGCTCGATCAGCCCGGCGGCCAGAAAGTCCAGAAACAGACGTTGCTGCTGTTCGTAATATTCGGGGTCGCAAGTGGCAAACTCGCGTGACCAGTCAATGCTCAAACCCATCAGTTTGAGCTGTCTTCGCATGGCCGCTATGTTGTCATAGGTCACAGTTCTTGGGTGAGAGCCGGATTTTATGGCTGCGTTTTCCGCCGGGAGCCCAAAGGCGTCCCAACCCATGGGGTGCAAAACCGCTTTTCCCAGATTGCGCTGATAGCGGGCGATAACATCGCCCATGGCATAATTGCGCACATGGCCCGCGTGCAGGCGGCCCGAAGGGTAGGGAAACATCTCAAGCACATAATACTTTTCGCGTGGATCATCGCTGGAAAGCTCGAAGCATTGTCGGCTTTCCCATATCCGCTGCCAATGGGGCTCTGCTTCCCTGGGGTTGAAACGCTCTGGTTCATCTGGCGTGTTGCGGGGGGTCGTGGTCACTGGCGGCGGTCCTGATTGTTCTTTGTGTAAACATTGAATTGTGACGGGAAATTCGCTAGGCGAGCATCAACAGAAAACGAGCGTGAGGTCAACAAGCAGAGCGGTGTCAAACTATGAGTGACAGCAAAAGCGGGCGACTCGAATATGTCCGCGACCGCATGAGGCGGGCCGGCAGGAGGTTTGCGGACGCGCCGGGCGAGGTTACACTGGTGGCTGTTTCAAAAACCTTTCCAGGGGAAAAAATCATTCCTCTTCTGGAGGCAGGCCAGCGGGTGTTCGGGGAAAACCGGGTGCAGGAGGCAGCGGGCAAATGGCCTGATCTCGTGACGCGATATGAGGGTGTTGAACTGCACCTTGTTGGACCCTTGCAAACCAACAAGGTGCGCGAAGCGGTGGCGCTGTTCGATGTAATTGAAACGCTGGATCGGGAGAAGCTTGCCGGAGCGCTGGCAAGGGAACTGGCAAGAACCAGCAAAAATATTGAACTGTTTGTCCAGGTCAACATCGGGATGGAGGAGCAAAAATCCGGCATTCCGCCGGATGATGCCATTGCTTTTGTGAAGCGTTGCAATGAGGTGCATGGGCTGGACATTGCGGGGCTGATGTGTATTCCCCCGGTGGAGGCAGCGCCGGGCCCCTATTTTGCCCAACTCGCGGAGTTGGCAAAAAAGGCTGGATTAAGCAAGCTTTCCATGGGCATGAGTGCAGACTATGAAACGGCAATCGAAATGGGCGCGACCCATGTTCGAGTCGGCTCGGCCCTTTTTGGTGCCCGGACCTGAGGGGGAGCGGTTAACCCTGAGGCAAGCGTCACGGCCAATTGATTGGCGCGTTATTGCGCCTTGCATATGATGCGCCCCAGTAGTGTTGCTCGCCCATGAGGGCGGTCAAGTGCAGAACCCTTGCGGAGTAGGGAAAATGAACAAACGACATTTATTTCTGGTTGATGATGATGAGGACCTGCGCCAGACACTGGTGGACCAACTGGCGCACTATAAAGAATTTACCATCACTGAGGCCGCCACAGCCGGTGAGGCATTGGAAAAAGTCAAGGATGCCCATGTGGATTTGATGATCCTGGATGTGGGGCTGCCGGACATGGATGGCCGCGAGGCAGTAAAGATATTGCGCGGAAACGGCTTCAACAGTCCCGTGCTGATGCTTACGGGGCATGATAGCGATTCCGATGAAATTCTCGGGCTGGAGTCCGGGGCCAACGACTATGTGACCAAACCTTTCAGGTTTTCGGTGCTTCTGGCGCGTATACGCGCCGCGCTGCGCCAGCATGACCAGAGCGAAGATGTGGTGTTCACCATCGGTCCCTATACGTTTCATCCGGCGGCGAAAACGCTGGAGCCCCCAGAGGGAAGCAAGGTCCGCCTGACCGACAAGGAGACCTCAATTCTGAAATATCTCTATCGGCAGGGAGCAAAAACCATCTCCCGGGATGTTCTGCTGCGGGAAGTTTGGGGGTACAATAATCGTGTCACCACCCATACGCTGGAGACCCACATTTACCGCCTGCGCCAAAAAATAGAGCGCGATCCTTCAAATGCGAGGTTGCTCGTAACCGAAGAAGGTGGTTATCGTCTGGTACCCTAACCAGGACGAGATTCGGTATCGAACATGCAGCTTGATGAAGCGGCGCATATTCTTGGCAGCGCGGATTTCTTTTCCATCTGCAATCTTGAGCAGAGGCGGATGCTGGCCTTCGCCGGCGAGCGCCGTGGTCTGCTCTCCGGTGAAACGCTGTTCCGGGCCGGAGATGTAACCGAAGGCGCCTATGTGCTCATCTCCGGAGAATTGCTTTCCAGCCGGTCCGAACCAAAAGACGCCAAGGGTGTGTCGATAACTCAGCCTGGTGCCGTCATCGGGGAACTGGCACTGATTGCAAAAAAGCCCAGACGCGCCACCGTCGTGGCAGTGACACCCGCTGATCTGTTGCTGGTGCCGCGCATAGCGTTTTCCAAGCTGATGCAGCAATATCCCGAAGTTGCGCAAAGGGCGGCGAGCAAAATCCGGGAAGATGTGGGTGCCTATGTGACCCCGCTGGCGAGCGCGGGGGAGAAAATCTCGGGTCGGCGTTAGAACCCGGACGCGAACACAATCGGATTGTTGATACCCGAAGCTGTCTGGTCGGTAGACCGGGCTGGTCGTATTCGTGCAAGTATTGGCTCAACCGAGCCGGGCGATAACCGGGACGTGGTCGGAGGGTTTGTCAGTCCAGCCTCTGGCAGAGCGAATGACGTCTGCGCTGATGGAGTGTTCGGCCACATCACGAGTGGACCAGATATGATCCAGCCGGCGGCCCCGGTCTGAACTGTCCCAGTCTTTTGCCCGGTAGGACCACCAGGAATAGAGCTTGTTCTCATGGGGGATGTGTTTGCGCACAAGGTCGACCCAGTTTCGACGCGTCAGCAATCTGTCCAGAGCATTGGTTTCAATCGGGGTGTGGGAAACGACCTTGAGCAATTGTTTGTGGCTCCAGACATCGTTTTCGTGAGGAGCGATGTTGAAATCTCCGGCGATTAGCTGGTTACCGGAAAATTCCGGTGTATCGAACCAGTCCTGCATTTCCGCCAGAAAACCCAGTTTGTGTTTGAACTTTGGATTTGTTTGGGGGTCGGCTTCATCGCCTCCGGCGGGAACATAAAAGTTGTGAATGGTTACCGGGCCGCGTCCGTAGTCAATCTGGGCGGAGATGTGACGGGCCTGGTCAATGCCGCAGAAGCTGCGGGTGGAGATCCGAGTAAGCGGCATGCGTGAAACAGTTGCGACACCATGATAGGCCTTCTGGCCGTTTACGGCCTGAAACGGATACCCGGCGGCTGCAAACTCGGCTTCAGGAAACTGGTCATTCGTGCATTTTATTTCCTGCAGGCACAAAACGTCCGGCCTGAACACGGCAAGGAACTCTTCGATCATCGGGCGGCGCAGGCGGACGGAATTGATGTTCCAGGTGGCGAAGGTCAGGGGCATGGATTGGCGTTCTCCAGCTGTGGCATTGAAATGTCCTCAGACGCAGGCACGGAACCATGCCGGGTGTGCCCAGATTTTCGGATCTGGAAAATATATCTTTGTTCTAGTCTCGATTGGGAGAGGTATAGGTGGCGTCGATGTAAAAGAACGAGCGTGGAATTTCCACGTCCTTGACCACATCATAAAGCGAAAAGGTCAGCTCGCCGCCATTGGGTTCGATGAGGGTCCATTGCCAGAGTTCGAGCGATTCGATTTCAAAGATCAGAGCAACCTGCACGGTGCCCACCGGGCTTTCGTCGAACAGGGTAATCGAAACAAAACTATCGGTTTTTACCACATCGGCAATGTTGGCCGAGAGAAGGTCGATCTCATCCGCGAGAAACTGGCGCAGGGGTACCTTGTCCTGAGGGTAGGCATATTTGGTGCGCTCCCGACGATTGATAACATAAAATCCGCGGCCGGTGGATATGATCTCTTCGCGGGAAGGGGGGGCATAACGAAAGCGAATTTTGTTGGGCCGCTCCAAAAAGAAAGTGCCCTCGGTGCGTCCACCGGCCCCATCGATCTGTAAAAAACGCCCGGCCATGGTTCTGATTTGAGTATTGTGCTCCGAGATAGCGCGGATCAAATCGACATCTTCCGGGGTCAGAACATTCTCAAGGCTGGTGGCCGAGCCGGAGGTGCCGAAAATAAATATTGCCAGAATGAACAGGCGTCTGATCATCATCTTTGTTCCCCAAGGGTGATTGTGTCCAGGGCGAATCATCAAGAAGTCCGTTGATGAGCTTAAAGGCATCGGCTCCCAAGGTGAAACAGAAATGGGGCAACAGCAGGCCAACCGGAAGCGGAGCCAGAAAGTTTCACGTGAATCCTAATATAGGAACGTGCAGACTTCACGGCGTCGGCGGTGCCTTGGACAAACCGTCTGCGAAGAATATGTCAATTTTCCCGAACGCCTTGCCGCGGGCCGGGAGCAAACGCTGACAGGCGTCGCACCGAAACATTCCCACCAGCCTTTGCTTTGCTTGCTCAAGCGCCTTGTTCTGGTCGGGATCAGGTGTTGAGGTCACGACCATGGTGGTGCTTTTACTCATGACAGTCTCCGGGTGGGGCGGAGACCGAAGCCGTAACTCCAATTTCCAGTTGTGCAAAACGCATCGTAAAATCGTGTCTGCGCAAGCCGGTTAGTCGATGCCGTCTCCCACCAGCACCTCGCGTTTGCCCGCGTGATTTGCAGGGGAGATCACACCCTCCTGCTCCATGCGCTCGATGAGCGTGGCGGCACGATTGTAGCCGATGGAGAGTCGGCGCTGGATGTAGCTGGTCGAAGCCTTGCGGTCGCTTAGCGCAATGTTGACGGCCTTGTCATAAAGCTCGTCGCCGGAGTTTCCAAGCTCGGTGCTGCCCTCAGTGTCTTGAGGTTCCTCGGTAACCGATTCAAGATAATCCGGTGCGCCCTGCTCTTTGAGGTGATTGACAACATCTTCAACCTCGCTGTCTTTGACAAATGGCCCGTGCAGACGACGCAGCCGGCCGCCCCCGGCCATGTAAAGCATATCGCCCATGCCCAGCAATTGCTCCGCCCCCTGCTCTCCAAGAATGGTCCTGCTGTCAATCTTTGATGTGACCTGGAACGAGACGCGTGTGGGGAAATTGGCCTTGATCGTACCGGTGATAACATCAACGGAGGGGCGCTGGGTTGCCATGATGAGGTGAATACCTGCGGCACGTGCCATCTGGGCCAGTCGCTGGATGGCCCCTTCGATATCCTTGCCCGCAACCATCATCAGGTCGGCCATCTCATCAACAACGATGACGATGAACGGCAGGGGCTCGAGGTCAAAACTTTCACTCTCGTAGATGGCTTCTCCGGTTTCGCGGTCAAACCCCGTCTGCACGGTGCGGGTGATGGTCTCGCCCTTCTTGTTGGCCTCGGCGACGCGGGAGTTGAACCCGTCAATATTGCGCACGCCAATCTTTGACATTTTGCGGTAGCGGTCCTCCATTTCGCGCACGGCCCATTTCAGGGCAACGACTGCCTTTGTGGGGTCGGTGACGACGGGGGAGAGCAGATGCGGGATGCCGTCATAGATGGAAAGCTCAAGCATCTTGGGGTCGATCATAATCAGTCGGCACTGCTCCGGCGTCATGCGGTAGAGCAGGGAGAGGATCATGGTATTGATGCCCACGGACTTGCCCGAGCCGGTCGTGCCGGCGATCAGCAGATGCGGCATGCGGGCAAGGTCGGCAATAATCGGCTCACCCCCGATGGTCTTGCCCAGACAAATGGGCAATTTGCCCCTGACCTCTTCAAAGTCTTTGGACGCCAGCATTTCACGCAGATAGACAGTCTCCCGGCTGGAATTTGGCAGTTCAATACCGATTGCGTTCCGTCCCGGTACCACGGCGACACGGGCCGAAACCGCGCTCATGGAACGGGCGATGTCATCGGCAAGAGATATTACGCGGGATGATTTGATGCCAGGGGCGGGCTCCAGTTCATAAAGCGTGACGACGGGTCCGGGGCGCACATTGATGATGTCACCCTTGACGCCGAAATCTTCCAGCACGCCCTCTAGCTGGCGGGCTCTGATTTCAAGCTCCTCCGGCCGGTGTTCATTGTTGATGCCGGTGGTAGGTGGCGGGGAAAGCAGGGACAGCTCCGGCAACCGAAAGCCGGTCTCCACCAGAAGCGAGCCCTGTGCCTCACGCTGGGTACGGGTGCCGGGCTTCACCCGGGCGGGAGGTGTGGCGATGTGTTTTGGAGCAACGAAGTCGGGTGCGGATGCTGCGCTGCGGGTTGCCGCATTCCCGCTGGGCGCACAAGACCGGGCGGAAGTGGCGCGTTCAATGGTGAGACGCGCCTCGTGATCGCTGCCGGTGCTTTGTGCCCCCTGGTCATAGGAATGATCGTGGAAGTCGTGACATTCGATATCAGGCTTGGCAAGAACCTCCTGTTGGCCTACCGGTCCCAGGGTGGGCTCCCGGCGTTCAAACTCTCTTTCAAGACCTGGTGCCGCACTGCCCGGGGCTGGTTGGGCAAATACAGGTTCGGCAGCCTGGCGCTGCCAGGCTTCATCAGCCTTTTCCTCCCGGCGTTGTTTTGCGGATTCACCAGCGCGGCGCCATGCGGTTTTTGCCGTCAGGCCAAAGTGAACGACAGCACCAAACACCACGTCAAACAGGCCGACCCTGTCTGCACTGCCAAACCCTTCCCCGCTGACGTCATTTTCCGCGCTTCCCGCGGCAGCCTCTTCACCCGGGGAGGAGATGGATTTCAGGCCGGCTGCGACCCAGAGCACGGCCAGGGTTGGGGGCAGCAGGACGAGAGCGTAAAATATTGCTGCAGCTCCGGATGGCGCTCGGCCAAGGGCCGACTCAGCGAGAGTTGTGAATCCCGTGCCCACAAGGCCACCCAGGCCGGTTGGCAAGGGCCAGGAGGAGGGGGGGGGTATGCAGGACAAAAGCCCGGCTGCAAGAAGAGCGCTTGCAAACCACGCGCCGAGTCTGAGAGGCCAGCCTGTTGGCGTGCGCCGGCCCACTAGTGCCCAACCCCAGACCGACAGCGGTAGCAGAACTACCAGGCTAGCAAGACCGAAAAACTGTATCCACAGGTCTGCGACAACCGCGCCGGGGAAACCCATCCAGTTTTGCACCGGGGTATCGGTGGCATAGGAGAGGGAGGGGTCGTTTATCGACCATGAGGAAAAGGCGAGCAGGAAGAACAATATCACCAGCAAGATAACAATGCCGATGAGACGCAAGGGTATGCGCACGGAGACAAAGGGCGCACGATCGTCCATGCGCCGGGGAACGGGCTCCAGGGATTGTGTCGGGCGGGATCGTTTTGCGTGTGCTGCCATGATACTCAAGCGGTTTTACTCAACTGGTCGCAACAGATAGATGCCGGGAAGCACAAATGGCCTTGGCAAAAGCCTATTGGTGTGGAGGATGGTACAGAAGCATAGTTAACCTTGCACTAATCCGCGGAAGTGCATTTTCCTTTCATACCGGCCTAAGAAAAACCCGGCGGCACAGGGCCGCCGGGCTGGATGTTCGCGGTATGTGGAGACGGGCGCTAAAACTCGGGATAGGCCTCCACACCAACTTCTGCCTTATCAAGGCCAAGGGACTCATCTTCTTCAGAAACCCGTACTCCCAGAGTTGCCTTGAGAGCCAGCCAGACGATGCTTGAGGCAACAAAAGTGAAGGCACCAATGGCAAGAATCCCTATGAGCTGGGTAACATAGCTGGTCCCCGGATTGGTCAGGGGGACAATCAGGGTGCCCCAGATGCCGGCAAACAGATGCACCGGAATGGCTCCGACCACGTCGTCCAGTTTGAGCCTGTCGAGTATGGGGATGGCAAACACCACGATGACACCACCGATTGCGCCAATGAAAAGAGCTGCGGGTACGCTCGGGGTGAGTGGTTCGGCTGTGATGGACACCAGTCCGGCAAGGGCGCCGTTGATAACCATGGTCACATCGACCTTTTTATATACCAGCTTCACAGCAATCATGGCGGCAACAGCACCGGCGGCGGCTGCAAGGTTGGTGTTGGCAAAGATGCGTGAAATATCGCCAATGTCGGCAATGGTTCCCATGGCCAGCTGGGAAGCACCGTTAAATCCGAACCAGCCCAGCCACAGAATGAACATGCCAAGCGTGGCAAGGGGAATTGAGGAGCCGGGCATGGCGGTTATCGCCCCATCCGGGCCAAACTTACCGGTGCGGGCGCCGATAATGATTACTCCGGCCAGAGCGGCCCAGCCACCAACGGAGTGGACCAGGGTTGAACCAGCAAAGTCTGAAAAACCCATTTCTGCCAGCCAGCCGCCGCCCCACTGCCACATGCCGGTGACGGGATAGAGCACGCCGGTCAGAACCACGGTGAAAGCCAGGAAGGACCAGAGCTTGACCCTTTCGGCCACAGCCCCGGAAACGATGGAAGCGGTTGCGGCGACAAAGGCCATCTGGAAGAACCAGTCAGAGGCGGTTGAATATCCGGCGTCGGCGGTGTCGGCGCCGGGAGCGGGGAAATTGTAGGGCAGGAAAGTGCCAACAAAGCCGCCAGCCGAGCCGCCATACATCACATTATAACCAATCAGCCAGAACATGATGCCGGCGATGGAATAGAGCGCGATATTCTTGAGGGCCTGCATGGAGACGTTCTTTTTGCGCACCAGACCGGTTTCGAGCATGGTGAAACCGGCGGCCATCCACATGACGAGAAACCCGCCGATCAGGAAAAGCAACGTGTTGAAGATTTTGGCGTCGCGGTCGCCGAACGAGCCTGCAACTGCCTGGGAAACAGCGGCGGCACCAGCGGCTGCGGCCTCTTCTTCGGAGGCGCCTTCTTCAAGTGCGGCGCTGCTTGCGGCTTCGCCGATGGCCTCAAGGGTTGTGTTTATGGTGGCTGAATAGTCGGCCCCTTGCGCAAAAGCGGGCTGGCTGAAGGCGAGCAATGCCAGTATTGTCACCAGAATGGCGAAGGGGAATTTTATAATAGAAGTCATGGTATCTTGCTCCGGGGGAGTTTTGTTTGAAAACGGTTTTCTAGAGGGCGGCAGCGCCGGTTTCGCCGGTGCGGATGCGGGTGGCCTGTTCAAGATCAAGAACAAATATCTTGCCGTCCCCGATGCGTCCGGAGTTCGCCGCTTCACGCACAGCTTCAGTAGCTGCTGCGAGTTGGGAGGCTTCGATGGCAATTTCTATTTTCAGCTTGGGAAGAAAATTGACCGCATACTCGGCCCCGCGGTAAATTTCCGAGTGTCCTTTCTGGCGTCCGTAACCTTTGACTTCGCTCACGGTCATGCCGTGAACATCAAGATCGGTCAGGGCCGTGCGAACCTCCTCAAGTCGGGAGGGTTTGATGATGGCGATCAGCAGTTTCATTTCCTGTCCTTTGCACACAGTGGGAAATTGGTTCGCCCGTGAGGAATCAAGAGCCGTGCCAGAATAGGCATTACCTCGATAACCTGTTGTAAATACGAGATATATTTTTCAATCCTACTTGCCGGTTGCTGGCAAATTCACACTATACGCCTAAAACTTATGCAAAAATTGCAAGCATGAGCAAAATTTAGGCAACTCCCTTATGTGGCGTTGAACTCACGGTGGGAGGTCTTGGCGAAAATAGGGATAGGTCTGGCTCCGGGGTCTGCTATAAGGACGTAAAAGCAGGATGAAACATAGCGCTATGGAACAGTCTTCATTATACGACGTGGCGGTTGTGGGGGGTGGTCCTGCCGGTTTGACACTGGGCGTGACCCTGGCCCGGTTCATGCCGGAACTAAAAGTGCTGGTCATTGACAAAAAAGGTTTCGAAGTTCCCAACGATGCCCGCTCACTGGCTCTTGCAGCCGGGGTGACCAGAATATTCGAAGCGCTCGGGATATGGGAGAAAATGTCAAGACATGCCTCCCCCATTTCTCATATGCGGGTGACTGATTCTGGTTCCGATGATATTTCGAGACCCCTGTTCCTGTCCTTTGATGGGGAGGTATTCCCGGGCCGGCCTTTTGCGCATATGGTGCCGATTCGGGATATTGCGGGAGTGCTGCTTGAGGCGGCGAAAGAAGAAGTTGAATTCAAGGCTGGCGTTCAGGTGCGCGCAATGCACTTGAACGGTCCATTGGCCGAACTTCTTCTGGACAACAATAGCAGCGTCAGAACGAAGCTTGTTGTTGCTGCAGATGGCTCCCGGTCCGCGGTACGGGACATGGCGGGAATCAGAACCACAGGTCATGATTATCGCCAGAATGGTCTGGTCACGACGATATTCCACGAGATCGACCACAAAAACACTGCGTTTGAGCATTTCCGCCCCGCCGGGCCTTTTGCCAGTCTTCCTCTGCCCGGCAGCCGTTCGTCGCTTGTATGGACAGAAGGCCGGCAAGAGGCAGAACGGCTTTTGACCCTCACCCGGCAGGAGCAGGCGAACATTATTGAAGCAAGCATGGGCCATACTCTTGGCAAGGTCGAACTTGAGGAGCCAGTTCAGAGCTTTCCCTTGCGTTTGTGTCTGGCGCGTGAATTCGTGGCACCTCGCCTGGCGCTGCTTGGCGATGCCGCTCACGCCATCCACCCCATAACGGGACAGGGCCTTAATCTTGGACTGAAGGATGTGGCCGCGCTGAGCGAAGTGATAGTTGAAGCAGTTCGTCTGGGCCAGGATCACGGGGACGTAAATGTTCTGCGCGGTTATGAGCGCTGGAGGCGGCTTGATGTGGCGCTGATGGCTATGGTGACAGACAGTTTGAACCGGCTTTTTTCAAATGAAGTGCTGGCTCTCAGAATCGCGCGGGATTTTGGTTTGGGGCTTGTGGATCGCATGCCAGACGTCAAAAAGTTCCTGATACGCCATGCGGCGGGGCAAAGTCCGGGAAGCCCGAAACTCCTGATGGGCAGGGTCCTTTAAGCGGAATAACGGGGTCGGCCTATCTTAGCCCGTCCAGTTCTTTTTCATCAAGTGTGCGCGCTTCGCCCAAACACAGCAACGGTACTCCCTTGCGAATAGGGAAAGCAACCCGGGCTCCTCGGGAAATCAGTTCGCTCCGGTCTTTGTTCAGCACCAGCCGGGTCTTTGTTAACGGGCAAACCAGCATTTCGACGACACGAATGTCGAGTTTTTCAGTGCTGGTTTTCTTACCGGGGTTCATTGCAGTTTGACGCCCTGTTGAGAGCGGGTCATTTCCAGCTCCGCCAGAGCAACCAGCGTTTCGGCCCGCTGGGCAAGCGTTGAGGCCTCAAGCAGAACCTGTTTTTCGGAGGCTCCATAGGGGCTGAGCAGACAGCAGGTGTTCACCAGGTCGGCGGTAGAAATCCCCTTGATACCGGCCCAGTCAAAGTCAATGTCGGCGAACTCGGCATATTTGCGCATGACTTCGAGAAATCCTGCGCGATCAACATCGGCCTCGCCCGTACTTTGATCAAAGTCGCCCAAATATCTTTGTGTTGAAATGTTTGCGGTGCGGTAGGCAGTGTCCGAATGAACTTCGCTGACAATTTCAAAGCGACAAACTCCCTCAAGAATGATCATGTATCTTGCGTCGGGAAGTTCCTCGAACTGGGTGATGTACCCCAGGCACCCCACCGAGCGCAGCGGCACCTCCCGGTCAGCGGGTGATTCTTCGGTATCGCTGAGGGGCTGGACCAGGCCCACAAGCCTGCCGCCCCCAAGGGCGGTGTCCACAAGGGAGATGTAGCGCGATTCAAAAACCACCAGCGGCCTCTGCGTGCGCGGCAGAAGCAGGGCACCGGACAGGGGAAGCAGGCTAACCAAAGGCCCTATGTCGGCGCCGGATCTGGGTCGTTTGCTCATGTTTGCCCCAAAAAACGTCCCTCAGGAAAAAAGCAGCTTTGAGAGTTGTTTGCGACTGCGAACAGTGGCCGGATCGGCTGGTCCCCAGGCCTCGAAAAATTCGAGCAGCCTGATCTTGGCACTGTCATCATTCCATTCACGATCCCGCCTAATAATTTCAAGCAGGGCTTCACCCGCGGCCTCCCGGTTCCCCGCCTGGTTGAGCAACATGGCCAGATCCATGCGGGCCTGATGGTCATCCGGGTTGGCTTCAAGACGGGCTTCAAGGGCAGCTTTACCGCTCAACTCCCCGGCCGCATCTGCCAGTTCCAGAGCACGACAGGCGGCCAGATACTCACTGGACGAACGCTGGTTCTCCGGCACAAGCTGGAGGGTCTGGCGGGCCTGTTCAATGGTACCGGACAGCATGAAGGCCTGGGAAAGGCCGACAAGTGCTTCCGCGTGCTCCGGCATTTGCTGCAGAACAATTCCATAGATGTTGATAGCCTGTTCCAGGTCACCGGCCTTTACCGCTTCGGCGGCCGTGTCCAGGGCTTTGGAAATCTGGGCGTTCATGTCACCCTGTTCCGCACCTTGCGAAGTTGCAGCGAGTATTTTTTGCACAAACGCGCTAATCTCGCTTTCCGGCAGCGCGCCCATAAACCCGTCAACGGGTTGCCCTCCGGCAAAAGCAAAAACCGCTGGAATAGAGCGTACACCCATCTGGCCGGCAAGCGCCTGGTTCTCGTCGATATTCACCTTGACAAGCTTGACCTTTCCACCTGCCTCGGTAACCACTTTTTCAAGTGCCGGACCAAGCTGGCGGCACGGACCGCACCAGGGGGCCCAGAAATCCACGAGCACCGGAACGCTGGCCGACTGATCAATGACATCCGCCTTGAAAGTGGCGGCAGAAGAATCTCTTATCAGCCCGGCTGGGGGCTGCGTGCTGTTGGCCGAGGCAAAGGTTGAGTCATGGGTATTCATCTGGATCCGTCCACTTATGCGTCAACTGTCTCGGACGCGGGTTAAAGAGCGTTGTCCTACATATCGTAGCTGGAAATTGCATGGCAAGGGCGTCGGGCCAGGCAATTCCCGCCTGCCAGTTTTGGGTTGCAATTACGGTATTGATTGGGCATACAGGCGCGCGATGGGCATATGCGCTTCCTCTTTGTTGCCGGAGCCAGTCAGATTTGCCCAGATTTTGGTGCGCGGGCGTAGCTCAGGGGTAGAGCGAAACCTTGCCAAGGTTTAGGTCGTGAGTTCGAATCTCATCGCCCGCTCCAAAATTCAGGCGCCGTACACCCGTGACACAACGAGCCTATTCGCTTTCCGGGCGTTTTTGAAAAAAATGCCCAGCCGATGTTTTCCCGGGCACCCCTCGGGCGGCCGCAACAGCCTCGCTCTTCTTGGGTTACCTGCCGTATGCTTGGTGCGGTCACAGATTTTCGGGTCAAGGATGGTGTGGGGCTTCATCCGGCTTCTCCAATGGAAAGCTGGTACTTTGGCGGCGATCACCGGAGGGCGCGCGCAGAAATCCATATCGGCGACACCGGCGGGGAAAAGACCTCTGCTGTCAGCTCCCGGAATCATTGCGTGCCACTTCATTGCCGGCACCTGGTTCCGGTCGATCTCCTCGTCAAGGTTGAAACTGCTCACAGCACATATTCCACGGCAGATATCCCGCCGTCTCGGGATCGTGACGTCAACGCTTTCGGGGCACCTTTCCATATTAAAGCGTGCCGGACTTCTCACGGCCACACGCCACCAGCGTGAAATCCATTATGCCGTACGGTTGCGGGCGATAAACGACCTGATTGGATTCTTGTTGGCGGATTGCTGTGAGGGGCAATCGGACAATTGCTCGGAAATTTTATCGCTGTTGGACACCGGGCGACCACCCCCAAGGGTAAACGAATAGTATACGGGATACCAGCTTTTCTGATGCTTCTTTCTTTGTCTGGCGGCTGATTTTATTGAAGAACGGAAAGATTCCGGAATCTGGGTAAACAATCCGCGGCTCGGCAGAAGGAGGTGGTCAGCGCGTGCCGCGGCCTTATCTATCGGGGTGAAATGCAACCGGGTTGCTTTCGCTTGCGTTTGATCCGGGCTGGGATTTTGAGTGCGGGCGATATGCCGGGTGCTGCGTGCTCCGTCTTTGCTCTGCAAATTGCACTCTGTCTCCCGGATGGTTAAACCGGCCCAACTGGCTGGGTAACGATCAGGTAGGACTAAAGCGAAAACTTTGACTTT
>DROE01000289.1 GCA_011322005.1 Devosia sp. | reverse complement strand
AATTGTCCGCCCAGCCGTTCCCCGGCCTCGAACAGAGTAACCCGGTGCCCCCGAACCGCCGCCTCTGTGGCACAACTCAATCCTGCCGGGCCCGAACCAACCACGGCAATGGACTTCACGATTTCAGCCTTGGTGGTGACAAAGATTGTTTCGTGACAGGCGCGCGGATTGACCAGACAGGAGCAGGTTTTCATCGCGTAGATATGGTCAAGACAGGCCTGATTGCAGGCAATACAGGTGTTGATCTGTTCTGGCGTTGCCGCCCGCGCCTTGTTCACAAATTCGGGGTCGGCAAGGAAGGGGCGGGCCACGGAAACAAGGTCTGCCTCCCCGGAGGCAAGAGTGGCCTCAATCTGGTCGGGCATGTTGAAACGGTTGCAGGCAACAACGGGGATTGAAACATGGCGTTTCAGCTCCCTTGTCACCCAGGTCCAGGCCTTGCGCGGCACGGCCTGGGCAATGGTTGGAACCCGCGCTTCGTGCCAGCCGATGCCGGAATTCAGAATGTTTACGCCCGCTTCCTCCGCCAGTTTTGCCAGTTCTACCACTTCGGGCCAGGAACTGCCCCCCTCCACCAGATCAATCATCGAGATACGATACATGAGAATGAAATCTTCGCCGACCCGGGCCCGGACCTGTTTCAAGATCTCTAGGGGAAAGCGGACACGGTTCTGAAAAGTACCTCCCCAGTCGTCAGTGCGCTGATTGGTGCGCGGAGCAATGAACTGGTTGATGAGATAACCTTCCGAGCCCATGATTTCGACACCATCATACCCAGCGCGCCGGGCCCGTTCAGCGCAGTTCGCAAAATCCTTGATGGTGCGCTCAATATCTTCGGCGCTCATTTTGCGCGGGGTATGGGGACTGATCGGCGCTTTTATCGGGGAGGGCGCCACCAGATCGGGCGCAAAGGAATAGCGTCCCGTATGCAGGATTTGCAGCAGAATTTTGCTGCCACGGCGATGCACCGTTTCCGTGAGCTTGCGGTGCAGGGGAAGCGAAGTCTCATCAAAGCGCCCAAAACTCCCCTCCGGTGAGGGGATGCCGGTTCCCCCTTCCCTGTTGGGCGCAATGCCCCCGGTTACGATGAGCCCAACACCCCCGGCAGCGCGCGCGCCGTAAAAGGCGGCAATTCTTTCTCCCGTCCTGTCGACTTCCTCCAGCCCGGTGTGCATGGAACCCATGACCACCCGGTTGGAGAGTCGCGTGAAACCCAGATCAAGCGGTCTGAACATTTCAGGATAAGGCATTAGGTTCTCCGGTTGCTCCGGCTCACGGGGGCGGGTTTCAGGGGCGTTGCGCACCGTTTGCTGCTGTATAGAGCACATGCAGGGCGTCGGTGGCGGTGATAAACAGCCAGTTTTTTTTCGGCCCGCCAAAACAAAGGTTGGCAACGGCTTTTGGCGTACGGATTTTGCCAAGCGTGACCGCGGAGGAGTTGAGCACATGCACACCATCCTCGGCGCTGGTCCAGATATTGCCATCGACATCGCAGCGCAGACCGTCTGGCAGACCGGGGTTGATTTCAGCAAAAACATCGCCTCCCGAAAGTGAATTGTTTTCGCCAACTTCAAACTTGCGAATATGGTGGGGACGGTCCTTGCCGTGGCTGAAGCCGCTGTCCGCAATGTAGAGCAGGCTTTCGTCCGGAGAAAACGTCAGCCCGTTGGGCCGGTCAAAATCATCACACACCAGGCGCAACTCGCCCGTTTCGGGCTCAAGGCAAAACACAAAACAGCCCGGTAGCTCCTGTTCTGCCTTGTTGCCCTCATAATCGCTTTCGATGCCATAGGCGGGGTCGGTGAACCAGATGCTTCCATCCGATTTCACCACCAGGTCGTTGGGGGAATTGAGCCTTTTGCCCTGATAACTGTCGGCCAGAACGGTGATGGAACCGTCAAATTCCGTGCGCTCGACGCGGCGGTGCAGGTGGGAACAACTGACCAGCCGCCCCTCCCGGTCGCGGGTATGCCCGTTTGTATTGCCCGCAGGCCCCCGAAAGATAGACACCCCGACCCCCGGAATGTAGCGCAAAATCCGGTCATTGGGGATGTCGCTCCATAGCAGCATTTGCGCGTCTCCGAACCATACCGGCCCCTCGGCCCAGCGGCATTGATCGTACACGGTTTCAAGCGCGGCACTGGCTTTGACCAGGGAGGAAAACTCCGATTCGAAATGTTCGTACAGTTCCAAGGTCATCCCCAAATCCGTTTTCCTTTTTTCCCGCACGGACTTAGCATAGGATAGCGCCGGGCATCTGCCTAGAGCGAAGGAAATGAGACCAGGTAATGAAACAAAACCGGATCGATCTTGAAAACCAGGTAGCCGTAGTGACGGGCGGCGCAAAAGGCCTAGGATTTGGCATTGCGGCGCGCCTTGCAGCATCAGGTGCAAAAATCGCCCTTTGGGATATGGATGAAGGCGCGTTGAAAAAGGCCCGGGAGCAGCTCCCCGGGGCCAGCATCTTCAATGTTGATGTGACCGACTATGCCTCGATCACCAGCGCCCTTGAGAGGGTCGAAAAAACTCTTGGTCCGGTTTCCATTCTGGTCAATTCCGCTGGCATCGCGGGTCCGACTCATGCCCTTGCCGACTATCCGCTTGCCCAATGGAGACGGGTCATCGAGGTAAATCTGAACGGCACTTTTCTTGTCAACCGGGCACTGGTTCCGGGCATGCAGACACGCAATTACGGCCGCATCGTCAACATCGCTTCGATCGCGGGAAAAGAGGGTAACGCCAACGCTTCGGCCTATTCCGCCTCCAAGGCCGGGGTGATTGGGCTGACCAAATCACTGGGCAAGGAACTGGCCGGCTTTGATATTGCCGTGAACACAATCACCCCGGCGGTGGCCAACACACCAATTCTTGAGCAGGTCACAGAAGAATTTGTGGAGTTCATGCTTTCCAAGATCCCCCGGGGCCGGTTCCTCGAAATCAACGAGGTCGCCTCAATGGTTGCCTGGCTGGTTTCGGCGGAAAACAGCTTTACAACGGGAGCGGTTTTCGATTTATCCGGTGGGCGCGCAACCTATTGATCTGGAGGGGTCCCGCTTATGGGCAAGGTTCAATCGGCTCTCACCATTGATGACCTCAAGTCTATGGCACAAAAGCGCGTGCCCAAACTTTTCTTTGACTATGCGGATTCCGGCTCGCTGAGTGAGCAGACCTACCGGGCCAACAAAAGCGATTTCAACAGGGTTCTGCTGCGCCAGCGCATCGCGCGCCTGCTCACTGATCGCTCGCTGAAAACCACGATGGTCGGTGAAGAGGTGGCCATGCCGCTCGCCATCGCGCCCACCGGACTGACCGGCATGCAATATGCGGACGGGGAAATGAAGGGGGCGCTGGCGGCTGAAAAGTTTGGCGTGCCTTTTGCCCTTTCAACCATGTCCATCTGCTCCATTGAAGATGTAAAGAGCGTGACCACCAAGCCGTTCTGGTTCCAGCTCTATGTGATGCGCGACACCGATTTTGTAAAAAACCTGCTTGACCGGGCCAAAGCCGCTGGTTGTTCCGCGCTGGTTCTGACCATGGATTTGCAGATTCTGGCCCAGCGCCACAAGGACTTGCGCAATCAACTTTCCGCCCCCCCCAAGATTACCCCCAGGCACCTGTGGATGATGATGAGGCGGCCCATGTGGTGCCTGAATATGGCAACCACCCGCCGTCACACATTCAGGAACATCGTCGGGCACGCCAAGGGTGTGACCGATCTGGGCTCGCTCAGTTCATGGACCAACGAGCAATTTGACCCTGAACTGAGTTGGGACGATGTCGCCTGGATCAAGGATTATTGGGGGGGCAAGCTCATTATCAAGGGCGTACTGGACGCTGAGGATGCAAAAATGGCCGCCGATACCGGGGCCGATGCGCTGATCGTTTCCAACCACGGGGGCCGCCAGCTTGATGGCACCAGTTCTTCCATCCGGGCGCTGCCACAAATTGTTGAAGCGGTGGGCAAAAGAATTGAAATACACCTTGATGGCGGCATACGCACCGGCGTTGACATTGCCCGGGCGCTGGCGCTTGGCGCCAAAAGCACCTGGGTCGGGCGGCCGTTTCTTTACGGGCTAGGTGCTGGGGGCGAAGCGGGAGTAAAGCGCATGCTTGATATTCTATACGCCGAGCTTGATGTCACCATGGCCCTTTGCGGCGAGCGCAATATCACGGATATGGGCTCCCACAACGTTTTGTCTGTTGACTGGTAATAGTTCAAAATCAGGTCTGCCACTTTTGCTTTTGATCGTGTAAGAGAAGATTCAAACAAAGAAGTTCCTACCAAATGGGGCGGGTCGGGGAGAATTTTTATGAAAGTGCTGTTGGCAATCTCACGCGCCATTGACGCGGTGAGCGCGTTTGTTGGAAAGGCTGCGGCCTGGCTGGTGCTGGTGGCTGTGCTGATCAGCGCCGGCAATGCGGTTATCCGCAAGACTTTCGACATATCGTCAAACGCCTGGCTGGAATTGCAATGGTATCTTTATGGCACTGTGTTTCTGCTGGCTGCCGCTTACACTTTACAGAAAAACGAGCATGTGCGGATAGACTTTGTCTCCAACATGCTCTCCAAGCGCGCCCGCGACTGGGTTGATCTGTTTGGTTATATATTCTTCCTGCTGCCGTTCACCATCCTTATCGTCTACCTGTCGTTTCCCTGGTTTATCCGGTCATTTCTGAGCGGAGAGTTTTCGGCCAACGCCGGGGGCCTTTTGCTGTGGCCGGCCAAAATAATGGTTGTGCTCGGGTTTTCCCTGCTTACCGCGCAGGGCATTTCTGAAATCATCAAGCGCTGGGCGGTAATCAGGGGAGACATCGACGATCCCAACGAAGAAAAAGACATCCCCCCCATGGTTCAGGAAATGCTGGTGGATGTGGACCTGGATCTGGGCAAGGAGAGCAAATCATGATGGACCTCATCGCCCACAACCTCGCCCCGATCATGTTTGTGACCGTCATGGCCATGCTGCTTATCGGTTTTCCCGTAGCCTTTACGCTGGCCGCCGGGGGGTTGATTTTTTTCTGGATTGGCGTCGAACTCTCAGCCTTCGTGCCCACCAGCGACATCACCCTGTTCTGGAGTCTGCTCAAGGCTCACCCCGAACGCATCTACGGCATCATGTATAATGACATTTTGCTGGCGGTGCCGTTCTTTACCTTCATGGGCCTTATTCTTGAGCGTTCCGGCATGGCCGAGGACCTGCTCTACACGATCGGGCAATTGTTTGGCGCCGTGCGCGGCGGACTGGCCTATGCGGTGATCTTCGTGGGTGCGTTGCTGGCGGCCACCACCGGCGTTGTGGCAGCTTCGGTTATCGCCATGGGGCTTATTTCCCTGCCCATCATGATGCGTTATGGATATAACCGCTCGTTTGCCACCGGCACCATTGCCGCCTCGGGAACCCTTGCCCAGATCGTCCCCCCCTCTCTGGTGCTGATCATCATGGCCGACCAGTTGGGCCGCCCGGTGGGTGATATGTATGTGGGCGCGCTCTATCCCGCCGGTATCATCATTCTGTCCTACGCCGCCTATGTGTTCCTGATCACGATGTTCAAGCCGAGCTGGGCGCCGGCCCTGCCTGAGGAGGCCCGCCAGATGAAGGGCGGAGTTCCCTCGCTCACGGTTCTCACTCTTCTTGCAGTGGCCTTGCATTTTGTGCTGTTCAACACGGCGTTTGCTGAAATGCGCTATGAGGTGCGGTTTGTGTGGTCAGCCACCAGCGCGGCTCTTTTCGCCTTTCTGGTTGCCATCGCCAACCGCCTGTTCAAGCTCAAGCTGCTCTCCGAACTTGGTGAGCGCGTGATCATCGTAATGATGCCGCCGCTGGCGCTCATTTTTCTGGTTCTGGGCACTATTTTCCTCGGGATTGCAACGCCCACCGAAGGCGGGGCCATGGGCGCTACAGGGGCACTGGTCATGGCGCTGGCCAAGAAGCGCCTGACCTGGAAAACCCTCAATCAGGCATTGATTTCAACCACCAAGCTCGCCTCGTTTGTAATGTTTATTCTTATCGGGGCGCGGGTGTTCGGACTGACCTTTTTCGGTGTCAACGGCAATATCTGGATCGAAGAGTTGCTGTTGCGGCTTCCAGGGGGGCAATTCGGCTTTTTGCTGATGGTCACCATCCTGATTTTTATCCTCGGCATGTTTCTGGATTTCTTCGAGATTGCCTTTATCATCGTACCCCTGCTGGTGCCCGTGGCCCTGGCCCTGGACATCGACCTCATCTGGTTTGGCATTATCATCGGCATAAATCTGCAAACTTCGTTCCTCACTCCTCCCTTTGGTTTTGCCCTGTTCTATCTGCGCTCCATCTCGCCCAAGAAGGAGTGGAAGGATGAAATTACCGGGCGTCTGCTGCCCGCAGTCAAAACCCTGGAGATTTACAAGGGGGCCATTCCCTATATCATCATCCAGTTCGCCATCATCATTCTTGTCATCATGAATCCGGGGCTGGTTACTCACTACAAGGGTGACAAGGAGGTTGTTGACCCCAATACGATTGAAATTGTAGTGCCCTCGTTCGGAGGCGCACTGGATGGCCAGTCACTTGGCACACCTCTTGGCGTGCCCGGTGAGCTTGGTGGGTTGCCCCCGCTGGGCCAGGAACTGCCTGGAAGCAACAGCAACGAGAATGGCGGCACTCTACAACTGCCGGGTCTTTCGCTTGAGGGACCACCAAATATCGGCGGCGAACCGCCTGCGGTCAATCCGGAACCACAGGTTGACCTCTCCCAACCCCCGGTTATCGAATAGGTCCGGCGCGAAGCCAGGATGCTAACAAAAAAAACCCGGCGCTTGAAAAAGCGCCGGAGCCGGATTCGTATGCAACAATGCAACTAAATTACAGAGTGCCGTTGCGCTGCTGGATCATCATGAAGGTGTCCAGTGTGTACTCGCTCAACTGCATCCACAAATAGGCATCTTTCTTGAACGCCAACTGATGGTCATAGATTTCCTTGAATGTCGGATTAGCCGCGGAAATCTCGGCATAGGTTTCCTTGGCGGCTTCGTAGGCTGCCTCCAAAATATCCTGAGAGAAGGGACGCAATACGGCACCATCCGCCACCAGGCGCTTCAGAGCTGCGGGGTTCTGGGTGTCATAACGCGCCATCATGTCGGTGTTTGCATAAGCACATGCATCAATAACAGCTGCCTGATAAGAACTTGGCAGTTCGTTCCACTGATCCAAATTGGCAAATGTGTGCAGAACCGGGCCACCTTCCCACCAACCGGGATAGTAGTAGTATTTGGCAACCTTGTTAAAGCCGAGTTTTTCGTCGTCATAGGGGCCGACCCATTCAGCGGCGTCCATGGTACCCCGCTCCAGGGCAGCGTAAATATCACCACCGGCAATCTGCTGGGGAACAACGCCAAGCTTGGCAATAATCCTTCCACCCATGCCACCGATGCGCATCTTCAGACCTTCAAGGTCGGCAACAGAATTGATTTCCTTGCGATACCAGCCGCCCATCTGGGCGCCGGTGTTACCCGAGGGGAAGCCGATCACGCCCTGAGTTGCGTAGAACTCGTTCATGAGTTCATTGCCACCGCCCTGATAGAACCAGGCGTTCTGCATGCGTGCGTTGAGGCCAAAGGGAATGGCGGTGCCCATGGCATAGGCTTCGTCCTGACCCCAGTAATAATAAGATGCCGTGTGCGCCATTTCCACGGTGCCGTCGGCGGCGGCGTTCTTGGCTTCAAGGCCGCCAACGATTTCACCGGCTGCAAAAACCTGAATGTTGAACTTGCCGTCCGTTGCAGCACGAACGTGGTCGGCAACAACTTCACCAGCACCATATATTGTATCCAGGGCTTTGGGGAAGGATGAGGTCATGCGCCAGTTGATGGTGGGCATTTCCTGAGCGATGGCGGGTGCGGCTAGCGTTGAAGCACCGGCAACACCGGCACCGGCGACACCGGCTTTTTTGATAAACTTACGACGATCCATATTTTTCCTCCAGACTATGGATTTTCCCGGACATCAGATTTTCCCCACTTTTGCAGCGCGGCTTACCTGTCCGTGAACCTGCACCATACACTCGCGTTCCTCTCTGTCAATTTTGCTGAAATTCGGGTAGTGACTCAGTTTGAAATCGGCAGTCAGTTTATCCCCGACCCAAGTAGGGATGTGTTAACCTATTCAGCCGAAAAGTGCGTAACGAACTTGTGTCGTTATGGCACCTTTATCAAAGCACAATTCGTCCCCATATTGCATAGTGCATATAAAGATTATACGGTTCGCCCAGAAAACGGCCTCTGGGAGGGCCGGTGGAAAACCGGAAGAGGTATGATGCCCAAAGGACCACAGGGCCAGAAAAGGCCAGCCGATGCGATTGGCGCTGCTGTGATGGTAGCCAGGATTGCAACCGGCGAGATCAAGGACAATCAGAAATCAGGCCGGGTTCGCTCTGGGAAAGCCGGGGCGAGGGCGCGCGCTGCTGCGTTGACCAAAGAACAGCGCAGCGAGATCGCGCGCAAGGCCGCAGAAGCGAGGTGGCAATGATGGTGCCAAGCACTGCCCGCTGGGACATGGCAAAAGCACGAGCAAATGACCTTACAAAGGCATATTCTGTACCTCCTATCCCAGTT
>DROE01000288.1 GCA_011322005.1 Devosia sp. | reverse complement strand
CGCCCCGGTTGCCTTTTGAAGCAAGGTGATAGGCCGGCATTTGCGGAGAACGTTTCGCTGGTGTGCCCTCAACCTTGCCACCAAGGCGCGCGTTGTATGTCACTGCATTGCCCGGCTCGGTGAAGCTGTCGTAAACCGGGTGCCCCTCTGCCATAAACTGCCTGGCCAGTCGGCAGAACTCGTCGATATAAAACTGGTAATTGGTGAAAATCACGAAGTTCTGAAAGTGCTCGGGGTCGGTTGCCGTATAGTGGTTGAGCCGGTGCAGGGAGTAGTCCACCCGGGGCGCGGTAAACGCTGCCAGCGGGTAGGGTCCGCCTTCGGGGGGGATTAGAGTTCCGTTGGAGATTTCGTCATCCATGTGCCCAAGGTCGGGTGAATCAAACAGATCGCGCAAGGGAAGGTCGGCGGTTCCTGCTGCGATATGGTCCAACTCGTCCGAGCCATTGGCGGCGAAATGCAGGGGAATGGGGGTCGTTGATTCCCCCACCTCTATGGAACAACCATGATTTTTGATGACCAGAGAAAGCTGAGTGATCAGATAGTCACGAAACAGCTCGGTAGAAGTGACTGTCGTACGATAAACGCCGGGGCTGTGCAAAAACCCGAATGGCATGGAGGAGGTCGCTGAATGGTAGCTGTTGGCGCTTACCTGAATTTGCGGATAACAGGCGCGCACCTTTCCCATGGGTGCTGTTCCCCGAACAAGCGCCGTGAAGTGGTCGCGTATGAACGCAGTGTTGCGACGATAGATTTCGTCCAAATATTCCCAGGCTTTCAAGGGGTCGGTGAAAGACTTCTGGGGGAAGGGTTCGGGGCGTAACAGTTTCATTCAATATTCCGTTTTCGGTGTCGTTTCTGGCGGGTCTGCCGTGAATATCAGAAAAGCATGCTGCAATTACGATTTATCACACTTTGGTGAAAGCGTCTTTTATAGTCGCAATTTCCTCCTATCTATTAGTCGGTTCATGTGCAGCAAACGTCCCGTGCATGCGATGAACCGCGAAAATGCTCCGGCTGTGGTCCCCCTATGCCTCAACAGCGCAGCCGGGCACTTTCAAGAGCCGTGGTGCCGGCCGGTCTTGCCGGTGCCGCGGCTCCCTTCAATTTTGTGAACGCCTAGCCGCAGAGTCCCGGTTTGCGGGGTATTTTGCCAGAGCCCCGGCGGTGGACTTTTGCATCAACTCTTCCAGAACATCCAGATCAATGTCATCGAGCTTTTTTATATACAGACAGGACTTGCCCATCTTGTGGGGACCCAGTTTTCCGAGCAGTTCCGCCTGGTCGGGAATGTTGCCACCAAGATAGACAACCAGCGCGGCCTTTCTGGGCGAAAAACCAGCGAGAAACATATCCCCCTCGCGCCCACTTTCATACTTGTAATGATAACTTCCGCTCCCGATAATGCTCGGGCCCCACATTTTGGCGGGCGCTCCGGTCAGACGCTGGCAGCATTCCTTCAGCCACATTGCATCCTCACGTTTTTGCCGGTTGGTGATGGCGGCGATGAACTCGTCCGGGGAGGCGTCGGTTTCAGTGGTTTTACTGGTCATGGAAGCTGACTTTCCCTGTAAGAATATTTCGCAGCGGCCTGGTGCCTTGTCGCTCAGGCGTGAATTAAAAATGCTGGGTGGTCGTCACCAGCAGATTATACTGTAATCAGATGATGGAGTGTTGCAATAAGGGGGCTGAACATCTCCCGCTTGGGTGGCATGACATGTTTCCTGAAAAAACCAGGGACAAATGCAATTGGTTGAATGGACTGGACAGCAGGATAACGCCATGCGCGCTGTCTCCAACTGGCTGGGGGAGAAAAATTCGCCCCAGATATTCCGGCTGTTCGGCTGGGCGGGAACTGGCAAATCGACCCTGGCGCGCCACCTCGCAGGTGACTTGAAATCCGTGCGTTATGCGGCTTTTACCGGCAAAGCGGCGTCCGTCATGCGCAAGCGCGGCTGCAAGGGTGCCGGCACCATCCATTCGCTGATCTATACTCTGGTCAGCGACAAGGAGGGGGAACCCCGCTTTGCGCTGGACCCCGAAAGCGAGGCGGCTGACGCCGACCTTATCGTCATTGACGAGGTCTCGATGGTTGACGAGCCGCTGGGGCAGGACCTGCTCTCTTTCGGCACCAAGGTGCTGGTGCTGGGGGATCCGTTTCAGCTTCCGCCCGTGCAGGGGGCGGGCTATTTCACGCAAGCAGAACCCGACATCATGCTGACCGAAATCCACCGTCAGGCCCGCGATAACCCAATCGTGCGCATGTCCATGGACGTGCGTGAGGGGGAATATCTGGAGCCGGGACGCTATGGGGAATCAAAAGTCATTGCCAAAGCTGATGTGGATCAGGGCGAGGTGCAGGAGGCCGATCAGGTGTTGGTGGGGCGCAACAAAACCCGCCTGAAGTACAATAACCGCCTGCGCGAACTCAAGGGCCTGCCCCACCAGATGCCTGTGGTTGGCGAAAAACTGGTCTGTCTGAGGAACAATCCCAGAAAGAAACTGCTCAACGGCCAGATGTGGCTGGTCAGCGAAGTCAAACGCAAGAACAAGGGCAAAATTGCGCTGGACCTTTTGCCCGAAGAGGGGGGCAAGCGAAAGGCCCATGTGGTGACCCACAAGGCATTTTTTTCCGGCGAGGAGGAGAGCCTGAGCTGGCCGGAACGAAAGGGGCTGGACGAATTCACCTTCGGCTATTGCCTGACGGTGCACAAAGCCCAGGGCAGCCAGTGGGACAATGTCTATCTGTTTGACGAAAGCTATGTATTTCGCGAGGAAAGGGCGCGCTGGCTCTATACGGGG
>DROE01000287.1 GCA_011322005.1 Devosia sp. | reverse complement strand
GTGGTGCGGGCAATTTCGGCCGAACGCATCTGACTGGCCATGGTGCGCCGCCATATCAATTCATAGAGCTTGTGCTGGTCGGGGTCGATGTGCTTCAGGCTGTCGGGGTGGCGAAACAGGTCGGTGGGGCGGATGGCTTCGTGGGCCTCCTGGGTGTTTTTGGCCTTGCTCTGATAAAAACGCGGTTTTTCCGGCAGATATTCATCACCAAAAGTTTTGGCGATGGAGCGGCGCACCTGGCCTACCGCTTCGGGGGCAATCTGCACCGCATCGGTACGCATATAGGTGATGACGCCGACGGTCTGGCCGCCCACATCAACGCCCTCGTAGAGGCGCTGGGCGATGCGCATGGTGCGGGCCGGAGCAAAGCCAAGGCGCCCCGAAGCGTCCTGTTGCAGGGTCGAGGTGGTAAAGGGGGCGTAGGGGTTGCGTTTGGTGGGCTTTTTCTCAACGCTTTTGACTATATGATTCCCGGCAAGGATTGCGGCCCGGATGGCCTTGGCCTGTTCGCCGGTCTTGATGTCGTGCTTGCCGGTTTTTTTACCGTCAAGTGCATAAAGACGGGTCTCAAATTCCCTGCCCGCCTGTTCAAGACTGGTGGCAACGGTCCAATATTCCACCGGCTTGAATTTTTCGATTTCCGTCTCCCGGTCGCAGACCAGCCGCAAAGAAACCGACTGCACCCGCCCCGCAGAACGCGAGCCGGGTAGCTTGCGCCACAGGACGGGGGAAAGGTTAAAGCCTACCAGATAGTCAAGCGCCCGCCGGGCCAGATAGGCGTTGACCAGCGGCATGTCTATGTCGCGGGGGTTGGCCATGGCCTCGGTTACAGCGGATTTGGTGATGGCGTTGAATACCACACGCTTGACTGGTTGGTCCTTGAGCGCCTTTTTGTCCCGCAGCACTTCAAGCATGTGCCAGGAAATGGCTTCGCCCTCGCGGTCGGGGTCGGTGGCCAGAATAAGCTCGTCGGAGGATTTTACGGCGCGACTGATTTCACTGAGGCGCTTTTTTGAGGTCGCATCCATGGCCCAGGACATGGCAAAATCCTCGTCCGGGCGGACCGAGCCATCCTTGGAGGGCAGATCGCGGATGTGGCCGAAACTGGCAATCACCTTATAGTCACTGCCCAGATATTTATTGATGGTTTTGGCCTTGGCCGGGCTTTCAACAATCACCACTTTCATGCCGCACTTACTCCGGAAAACGTTTGATTTTACACAACAAATCGGTGCGCTGACTTCGCTTGGCTGCAATGTGCAATATTCCACAAAGGTAAGGGAAAAGGCCAGACAGAACGGTTGCGCAACATGGTGAAAGGCTTGGGCGCTGTCAATCAGGTAGCGAAAATATTCGCCGCCGGTGTGTCAAACGAGTGCCACAAGCTGACCCGCGGACCGTTCAATCCGGCCTGCAAGATCCAGTTCCAGCAGTACATTCTGCACAAATGCCGTGGGCAGACCGGTTCGTGCGATTACGTCGTCAACCGGGGTGGGCACAACACTGAGTGCTTCGATAACTTTCTGGCGGTCAGCGTCTGAGATTTCGGTTTCATCCACGTCCCCGCCTGCCTCTTTCAGATAGGGCAGCGTGTGGTCCGGAGCGAACAGGTTGGCGTGACGAGGCTCCGCCGCCGCAAGTTCCTCCACAATGTCCTTGGCTGAAGTTACCAGAATGGCTCCCTCCCTAATGAGCCTGTTGGTGCCCCCGGCGCGCGGGTCCATGGGTGAGCCGGGCACCGCAAAGACCTCGCGGTCCTGTTCCAGTGCCAGCCTTGCGGTAATCAGCGAGCCGGAGCGCGGGGCGGCCTCGATGACCAGAACGCCGCGGGCAAGGCCGGAAACCAGCCGGTTGCGTCGGGGGAAATCGCGGGCGCGCGGTTCGGCCCCAAGGGGCATTTCTGAAATCAGCATGCCGCCGTTCTCAACAATGGCACGCGCCAGTTCGATGTTTTCGCGGGGGTAGATATGGTCGAGCCCACCGGCGAACACCGCAATGGTTCCCGTTTCAAGAGATGCCTGATGGGCGGCGGTGTCGATACCACGGGCCAGCCCGGAGACGATTATATAACCCTCGCTGCCCAATTCAGCCGCAATGCGTGCCGCCAGCTTCCGGCCCGAGGCCGAGGCGTTGCGCGCGCCGACAATGGCGATATTTTTTCCCTCATCGGGGGGCAGTGCGCCCATGGTGGCAAGCAGGGGTGGAGGGGCATGGATGTGCACCAGCAATTTTGGATAGTCCTCTTCGCCAATGGCAACCAGTCGTGCGCCCAGTGTCTCAAGATGCTCCATTTCCGCCTCGGCCTGCTCAGGTGAGATGATGCGGGGCGAGGACTTTGCTCCGCCGCGCAGGGAAAGGTCGGGCAGGGCCTCAAGGGCGCTTTCGGCGTCGCCAAAGCGGTTGATGAGTTGGCGGAAAGTTGCCGGGCCCACATTACCGGAGCGAATGAGGCGCAGCCAGGCGCGCCGCTGGGCAAAACTCAGTTGGGTGTGATTGTCCCCGGCGCCGTACATGAATTTTCCGTCTGCTGGTCGGTTTATTTGTCGGCGCCGATTTTGGGTTCTTCCCCCCTGAGAAGGCGCGAGATATTTTCATGGTGGCGATAAAACAGCAGCAAGGCAAGGGCGGCGGCGGTTGCTGCCAGTTCCATGCCCGAAATCTGGAAGGCAAAAATGGGAGAGGTGGCAGCGGCGGTCAGCGCGGCGAGGGAGGAATAGCGCCGGGTGAAGGCAACGAAGGCCCAGACGGCACAGAATATCAGGCCCACCAGCCACGAAAGGGCCAGCAATGCGCCAATCATGGTGGCAACACCCTTGCCGCCCCTGAAGCGCAGCCAGAGGGGGAACAGATGCCCGATAAAGGCGGCAAACCCGGCGATAAGCGCTGCGCTTTCCCCCCAGAAATAGCGGGCAATCAGAACCGCAATCGCCGCCTTGCCTGCATCGGCCACAAGAGTTGCGGCAGCAACTGCCTTGTTGCCGGTGCGCAATACGTTGGTGGCCCCGATATTGCCCGAACCGACTTCGCGGATGTCGCCCAGACCGGCCATGCGGGTCAGCAGCAGTCCAAAGGGAATAGAGCCCAGAGCGTAGCCGAGAATTGCCGCAAACAGCAGGTTTGTGTCCATCAGTTCCCAACTCCCCGATTGTACTCAAATACCTTCCTGCCGCCCACAAAGGTGGCCATGACCTTGCCGCTGAGGCGCGCGCCCTCAAAGGATGTGTTCTGCGAGCGCGAGAGAATGGAACTTTCGGTGACCACCCAGGGATAGTCAATATCGGCGAGGAAAAAGTCGGCTGGTGCTCCTTTTGTCAGACGGCCGGAATTGAGACCGAGAATTTGTGCAGGGCGCGAGGTCATGGCCCGCAAAATTGTCATCAGCGGCACCTCGCCGGAGTGAACCAGCCTGAGGGCGGCGGCGAACAGGGTTTCCAGCCCGATGGCCCCGTCGGCGGCTTCAGCGAAGGGGCGGCGCTTGACCTCGGTGTCCTGGGGGTCATGGCCGGAATGGATGGTGTCGATGGTGCCCGAGGCAAGCCCGGCAATGGTGGCCAGCCGGTCGTCCTCGGAACGCAGGGGCGGGGAGAGTTTGAAGAATGTGCGGTACTGGCCCACGTCCAACTCGTTCAGGGTGAGATTGTTGACGGACACCCCGGCGGAAATTTTTGCGTTGTTTTGTTTTTCCGCGGCCAGAATCTGCACAGAGCGCTGGCACGAAATCTGGGCGGCGTGATATTTAACGGAACTCATGCGCGCCAGTTGCAGGTCGCGGGCGAGGGGAATGGTTTCGGCTTCAACGG
>DROE01000286.1 GCA_011322005.1 Devosia sp. | reverse complement strand
CCGTAGTTTTTTGCTTCCACCTATGTCCGGCAGGTCGATAACAAACGCCGCATGGTCCAGAGTTGCCCCGGTCCGGCGCAACAGATTGACCGCGGCGAGCGCTGTTCCCCCGGTCGCAATCAGGTCATCCACCAGCAATACCTTGTGCCGCTTGTCAACCACATCAGCGTGAATCTCGATGGTATCCACCCCGTATTCCAGCGCATAATTCTGCCCGATGGTCTCCCCCGGCAATTTTCCCGACTTGCGCACGGGAATAAAACCGACACCCAAGGAAATCGCCACCCCCGTGCCAAAGATGAACCCGCGCGCTTCGATGCCCGCCACATGGGTGATACCCAGGCCCCTGTGGACCGAGGCCAGACGTTCAATGCTTTCGCGAAAACCCTCCGGATTCTCGATAAGGGTGGTGATATCCCGGTAAAGAATACCCTTTTTGGGGTAGTCGGGAATGGTGCGCACAAGTGATTTCAGATCGATGGACATCCGTGTCAACTCCCAGGGGGTCGAAAAACGGTTTTGGACAGACAGAAAAAGTGGGAGGGACTCTCAAAGGCAAGAGTCCCTCCCCAAAGGTGATGCAACCCTACACACCGGTCAGTGCTTCACATCGGCCCAGATTTTGCGCTTGACCAGATACATCAGCCCCGCGAGCAGAAACAGGAAGGTTAGCACCCTGAAGCCCATTTCCTTGCGGGACACCAGATGGGGGTCCGCCATCCACATCATGAACGCCGTAACATCGGCGGCGTACTGCTCCAGGGTTTCAGGAACGCCCTCCCCGTCATAGGTGATAAATCCGTCGTCGAGCGGAGGAGCCATCGCCAGTCCCCGGGCCAGGTAGTTGTTCCATGCCTGCCCGTCCGGGATCTCGGCATCCTCGGGCGCCTCTCCATAATTGACCAGGAGATTGTAGATATAGTCCGCGCCACCTTCCTGATAGGCGGTAAAATAGTTGAATGCCCAAAAGGGAAATTTCTGCGAAATTCCCCGCGCCTTGGCCAATACCGAAAAGTCGGGAGGCAGTGCACCCGAGTTGGCGGCACGCGCGTCGAGTTCCGTGGGAAAAGGTGCCGGCCAGCGGTCCGCAGGAGTAGCTGGGCGCTCCCCATCCTCCAGTTCCGGATCAAAAATAGTATATTCCGCCGCCAGTGCCTTGACCTGGTCCTCCGAGAACGAAGGCCCACCCTCTTCGCTCAGGTTGCGAAAGGAGAGCAGGTTAGCCGAATGGCAACTGGAGCACGACTGCTGGAATATCTGGAAGCCCCGCTGAAGTTGATTGGTGTCATATGTGCCGAATGGCCCGGCAAATGACCAGTCCTGCAATTCGGCCTCAAGACCAACAACCTTTGCCTGGGCAGCACCGGTCATGCCGCCGCTCAGCCCCACCACCGCCGCCAGTACAAGCGACCTGAACATGTTACCGGGTCCTTTCATTCTCATTGTCCCTTCTCCCCTGATGCCTCGGCCTTGCCCAGCACGCTTTCGGAAATTGATGCTGGAAGCGGCGCCGGCCTCTCAACACGCGATATTATGGGCAGGATAATCAGGAAATAGGCGAAGTAGTAGGCGGTCCCCACCTTGGACAACAACACATATATGCCCTCTGCCACCTGCGCGCCCAGATAGGTGAGCATCAGGAAGTTGAGCACGAACAGCCAGAAAAAGGGCCGGAACAGGGGCCGGAAGTTTCCCGATCGCACCTTGGAGCGGTCAAGCCATGGCACGAAGAACAGCACAAGAATTGAACCGCCAAAAAATATGACCCCCCCCAGTTTGGAGGATATGAACCACATATCAAAGTCGATGGCCCGCAAAATCGCATAGAAAGGCAGAAAATACCATTCAGGCACGATATGCGGCGGCGTGAGCAGCGGGTCCGCGGGAATGTAGTTGTCCGGGTGGCCCAGAATGTCGGGCGCGAAAAACACGAACCAGGCAAACGGGATGAGCACCACCACGATGACAAACAGATCCTTCATGGTGAAATAGGGGTGGAAGGGCAGCGTGTCATGGCTCGACTTGACCTCAACCCCGACGGGATTGTTGTTTCCCGGTACATGCAGCGCCCAGATATGCAGCCCCACGACCGCCGCAATAATGAACGGCAGCAGATAGTGCAGCGAGAAAAAGCGATTGAGCGTGGCATTGTCCACAGCAAAGCCGCCCCGCAACAATGCGAGAATCGGATCGCCAATTACCGGAATTGCAGCAAAAATGTTGGTGATCACGGTCGCGGCCCAGAAGCTCATCTGGCCCCAGGGCAGAACATAGCCCATGAATGCCGTTGCCATCATCAATACAAAGATAACGACCCCCAGGATCCACAGAATTTCCCGCGGCGCCTTGTAGGAGCCGTAATAGAGGCCCCGGAAGATATGAATGTAGACCGCGGCAAAAAACATGGAAGCGCCCACCGCATGGGTACCCTGTATGATGCGTCCGTAGTTCACGTCGCGCCGAATGGCCTCCACCGAATTGAAGGCCAGTTCCGAGTTCGGCACATAATGCATGGCCAGCACAATCCCGGTTACAATCTGAATAACCAGTATGAAGGCCAGAACGGCCCCGAACGTCCACCAGTAGTTGATGTTCTTGGGTGTGGGAAAGTCCATCAGATGCTCTTTGGAGAACCTGAGAATGGGCAGACGTTCGTCAAACCACTTTTCGACCGCCCCGGTCGGGTTATAGCTAGAGTTTCCAGACATTATTCTTTTGCCCCTTAACCAACTTTGACGATGGTATCGCTGAGAAATTCAATCGGTGGGAGTACCAGGTTCAGCGGCGCCGGCCCTTTGCGAATGCGCCCGGCAATATCATAGTGCGACCCGTGGCACGGACAGAACCAGCCGTTGTAGTCGCCCTTGGCATCGCTGGGTTTCTGCCCCAGTGGCACACAGCCCAGATGGGTGCAGATGCCAATCATGATCAGCCACTGCTCCTTGCCCTCGACAACCCGCTCCAGATCGGTTGCCGGGTCCTTGAGGTCCTCCATGGGAACCGCGCGCGCCTCGGCAATTTCCGCTTCGGTACGATGACGCACGAAAATCGGCTGCCCGCGCCAGGTGATGGTGAACGATTCCCCGACCCCCACCGGAGCCAGGTCAAACTCGATTGAAGCCAGCGCCCTCACCGAGGCATCAGGATTCATCTGATCGATCAGCGGCCAAACGGCAGCGCCCACGCCTACCGCGCCCACTGCTCCCGTTGCCACATAGAGAAAATCGCGTCTCGTTGTTCCGCTAGTTGCTTCACTCGCCACAGCTACATGTCCCCGCCCGGTTTACTTGGTCAAATTCACCAATCCCCATTGCCCCCATGGCGCAAACTAAGCCATAGGCACAGCTGAGAATCAACACCGCGCGCATCGCTGCACACGGATTTGGCATCTTTTTGCACCCTGTTGTGCTCTTGTCCAGTCCGCATGCGCGTGACAAACCTGACATGCGACACTATATCCGTTTTTCCACCGCAAATATTATCAGAGCACCTGGTCATCTCGATACAACTCGCCCTTTATCAGCCTGATATTCCTCAGAACACCGGAGCCTTGTGTCGCCTTGGCGCCTGCCTGAACATGTGCGTGCATATCATTCATCCGACCGGTTTTGTGTACTCTGAAAAAAAATTTCGCCGCGCTGCGATGGACTATGCCGACCATGTGCATATGCACGAGCATGACAGCTTTGAAGCATTTGACAACTGGCGCAAGCCAGCCGGCAAACGTCTTGTCCTTCTGAGCACAAAGGCGGAAAACTCCGTCTATGAGTTCAGTTTCACCGCCAGCGACATTCTTCTTTTGGGACGTGAAAGTGCTGGTGTACCTCAAAAAATTGCGGACCAATGTGACGCGCGATTGCGCATTCCCATGGCCCCGAACAGGCGCTCCATGAACGTGGCCGTTGCCGCTGCGCTCGCCATCGGCGAAGCCAAACGCCAGACAGATGGATTTAGAGACCTGACATGACCACAAAGCCCGCAAACCCGCCCCTCCCTTCTGACCTTGAGGACAAAAAGGCCACCGCCTCAGCCTGGTTCAGAAATCTTAGAGACAAAATCTGCGCTTCCCTCGAGAAGCTTGAAGATGAGGTGACTTTCGACGCTGCCGAAAAAACACCGGGACGTTTCAGGTTCCGGGACTGGCAACGCAAGGACCATACGGGCGCTGAGGGGGGTGGCGGCACCATGGGCCTGTGCCACGGGCGGGTGTTCGAAAAAGTTGGCGTCCACATATCAACCGTTCATGGCGTGCTGCCCCCCGACTTTGCTGAACAGGTTACGGGCTCACGGGACCAGCCCGGGTTCTGGGCTTCGGGCATTTCCCTCATCGCCCATCCGCTCAATCCCAACGTGCCTGCGGCACACATGAACACCAGAATGATTGTCACCACCAAAAGCTGGTTTGGCGGCGGTGCCGACCTAACCCCGGTTCTCGACAAGCGCCGCACCCAGTCCGACCCCGACACAAGGGATTTTCATGCCGCCATGCAGGCTTCCTGCGCCCCCCACCCCTGCGCGGACTATAAAAAATACAAGGACTGGTGCGATAAATATTTCTTTCTCAGGCACCGCAATGAGCCGCGCGGCACCGGCGGCATATTTTTTGACCGCCACAACAGCGGCGACTGGGACGCCGATTTTGCTTTCGTGAAAAATGTCGGCACCGCCTTTGCCGGTATTTATCCTGAACTGGTCAGACGCAATTTCAACACACCCTGGACTGATGAGCAGCGTCATGAGCAACTGGTACGTCGCGGCCGCTATGTGGAATTTAATCTGCTCTACGACCGGGGCACCATGTTCGGACTGAAAACCGGAGGCAATGTGGAATCGATTCTCTCCTCCATGCCTCCGCAAGTGCACTGGCCCTGATGAAAATGACCCGAAAAATCTCGCAGATGCGCAATCTTGGCCCGGCGATGGAGCGCATGCTGGCCGAAATTGATATCCGTAACGAAGATGATTTGCGTGAAAAGGGCGCCATTGACGCCTGGCACCAGTTGCGTTTTGTGTTCGGCAAACGCATCAGCCTGGTGGCACTTTATGCCATGCACGCCTCGCTGGAGGACCGCCTCTGGCAAGACGTCTCCAAACAGGAAAAAGCCCGCCTGAAACGGGCTGCAACAGAGTCGAAAACTAGTCGAAATAACGCGAAAGCCGCTCCAGCAACTCAACACGGCCAAGACTGAACCCGCTTTTTATCCACTCCCCCTCGATGGCCCTTAATGCCTTTCCAAGAGCCGGGCCGGGCAGAAACCCCGCGTCCTTCAGGTCGTCTCCATTGATGGGAAAAGGGGGGGCTTTGATGGCATGAAACTTTTCCATGGCCGTGCGCAGTTTTTCCTTGGACCAGTGGCCGGCCGCCGCCGCAACCTGCAAAGCCACCGCACCCAGGCGCGCATACCGATAGGCTGCCTGATTATACTCCCCCGCATCAAGAAGCGCCGCGGCCTGACGCACCTCACGAGCCTCTCCAATCGAAGCGTTGGAAAGCCGCCAGGCCTGCTGAAGCTGCGCGCTGCCCCCCGTGGCAATCAACAGCGCCAACCGCCCCACCGCCACAGGGGAAGCAGTCAGGTCTTCATACCTGGCAAGCATTTCAAGCACCGCAACGTCGATGTCGACAATGCCGGATTTGCTCATTACCGCCATGGTTGCCGCCACCCGTGGCAATGCCAGGATTTTCATCATTTCAGCACCCACGCGCTCGCTGGAAAGGTCGCCCAGACTGCCCGCCGCCCGCTCACAGGCCGCCAGCCCCTCGGGGTCGAATATTTCGTCCCCGTAACCGGCAGTGAACCGGAAGAACCTGTAGACCCGCAAACGGTCCTCTTCAATGCGTTCATCAGGATCACCAACAAAGCGCACCCGGCGCGCCAACAGGTCCTCAAGACCGGCAAGAGGGTCATGAAACGCCCCGGTCATGCTGGCATAGAGCGCATTGATGGTGAAATCCCGGCGCCTGGCGTCGGCCTTCCAGTTCAGGCCGAACCTGACCTGAGCGTGACGCCCGTCAGTGTTCATGTCCTCACGAAGCGTTGTCACCTCAACCGTGGTCTGTCCGTTGCGCACCGTAACTGTGCCGTGTTTGATACCGGTCGGATAACACGACATGCCCTTGGCTTTGGCCCTTGCCATCACCTCGTTGGGCAACAGTTCCGTTGCCAGATCAAGGTCGGCCCGCATGTCCGGCTTGCCGACAATTGTGTCACGCACGATGCCGCCCACCGCCCGCGTCCGGTCAGAAAGCCCATCAAGTATCTTGAAGATTTCCTGGGTATCCTGTTCGCGAACCCAACTCGCGGCTCTGAGGCGTACAATCGCATCATGGCGGGAAATCATATATCCAACTCCTGAAGTGCCAGGTCGCGAAAATGCCGGGTCAGATTGGCCGTTATCCCCCAGATCATGTGCCCCCCATAATCAAGCTGCCATGTGGAATGTTCGATATTGTTGCGCCGTACCACAAACCGCGAATAGTTCCGGGCTCGGGCTGCATAGGCCAGCGGCACCTCAAACACCTCGTCCACCTCTTTTGGATTGGCCACGAAGGCATCTTCCTGTTCTACCACCGCCACCACCGGCGTAATCACATAGTTGGTGCCCGTCTGATAGGGTTCCATATAACCCAGAATTGAAGCATTATTCGGGTTGAGCCCCACCTCTTCACGGGCTTCGCGCAAGGCGGCGGCTCCCGCATCGGCGTCACCTTCATCAATCTTTCCCCCTGGAAAAGATACCTGTCCCGAATGGGAGCGCAGGCCAAGCGAGCGCTGCGTGAACAACAAGGAGCGCCCACCGGGGCGGGCCACAAGCGCAATCAGAACCGCCGCGGGCACCGGCGGTTCGCTGAACGGCACATCAGGCAGCCAGTCGGGCACGAGCAGTTGCGCCCCCTCAATTGGCTTTGGCCTGTCCAGCAGTTTGCCCCCAATGTGCACCAGAAACGCGTCGTCGTGCACCCATGAACCTCGCTATTTGTTCTTGACAAACGCCCCAATTGTTCCCGCGAGTTGCCGGACAAAGCCAGCACTTTCGCCATGCACAAGAATACGGGCAGGGTCAACCGGACCGGGAAAGATAATGGCACCGGGCGTACTTGAATCATAGCCCAGAGGCACATAATAGGGCGCATCCCCCACGAGCAGGACAAATTTGACCCCCTCCCGGGCCATGCCGTTTTTGGTAACCTGACGCACAAGCGCCCGTCCGATACCCCGGTTGCGAAAGGCCGGGTCGGTTGCCAGCGGGCCGAGAAGATAACCGTTGATGCCCCCGAGCGAAATCGGTGTCATCCAGACCGAGCCCACCGGTCTGCCGCCAATTTCAGCGGTAAGTGAAAGGCTTGGGTCAATGGCAAAGCGTTCGCGCACCCGAAAGGCGGTGCGGGCAAAACGCCCCGGCCCGAACGCTTCGGCCTGCAGTTTTTCAACCCAGTCCGCATCCGCATCGGTCTGAGCCCTGATGCACAGTTCTTCATCAAAATTTGGGGGACTGTCGGAAGTCAAATCCCCAGCCACCGGGGCTGAGGGAGTCTTGGGGGAAGTCATATCAATATTCCAATGGCAGGGATGAACGAAACAGGACGATTGAAAATCATCGTAAACTGAAAAGGTCAGCTTCGTCGTTCTGTCGGTGCCACCGGTCTCATATATTTCTCCCCTGAGCAGCGCTTCTAACACGGGCTCTTGCTTTCGTCCACAAGACAAATCTGCCCGCCCCATGCCCCTGCATCACCAAAGCGATGTCGGCTCTTTTCCCTCAAATATCTCTTGCAGCCGCTGCTTGGTGCCTTCAGTCGTACCCTCGGGCAACTCTTGTCGATCGAACCAGCCCGCGTCCGCAATTTCCATGCCCGGCTTGAAGGTCCGCTCCTCCTTGAACTCACGGCAGGTGAAAACCAGCACGTGATCGCGCACCGAGACCCCCGCGTTCAGATAGACACCGAACAGTTTCAGCGGTCCCTCAATCCTGTACCCGGTCTCCTCCAGCACTTCGCGCACGGCGCTGTTCCTTGCCGTTTCCCCCGGCTCAATTCCCCCGCCGGGAAAATGCCAGCCCGCAACATAAGTGTGTCGCACGAGACAGATCCTGTTCTTCTCGATCAAGACCACGCGCACCCCCAGCGTCATCCGACGCGCCAACCCAACCCCGAAAAGGAACAATTTGGTACGAAATTTCTCCCAGCCGGTCATGTCCCCGTCACTTTCTCAAGACTTATTTTGGCCCGGATTTGGCCAAATTAGGCAATGTTTGCGTTGTCGTGCCACGTCGTTTTGTGCCAATAGACGCCCCAGGAACCCCCAAAAGGATCGTCAATGACGGTTATTGCGCATATTTCTGACATTCATCTGGCACCACTGCCCCCCATAAGGGTACGCCAGCTTTTGAACAAGCGCATAACCGGATACCTGAACTGGAAGCACAAGCGCAAGGACCAGATGTCACCCGGCTCCCTGAACACTCTGGTCAACCATCTGCTTTACCAGCGCCAGGACATGACTGTCGTTACCGGCGACCTTGTCAATCTGTCCCTGAACGAGGAAGTCGAGGTCGCCGCGCGCTGGCTGAGAAAACTGGGGCAGCCGGAACGGG
Source organism: Devosia sp. (assembly GCA_011322005.1). Taxonomy (GTDB): domain Bacteria; phylum Pseudomonadota; class Alphaproteobacteria; order Rhizobiales; family Devosiaceae; genus DROE01. Next base: position 5,354 of record DROE01000286.1, on the reverse strand, counting down.
TGTGCATGGTACCGGGCAATCACGATGCCTATGTGCCCGGTGCCCTGCGCAGGGCGCGGGACATCTATGGACCCTACGCCAGCGGGGAAACGCTGGATGCTAACCCCTATCCGTTTGTTCGCCGGGCCGGAGACGCCGCCATTGTCGGCTGTTCCAGCGCCATCGCAACACCGCCCTTTATCGCTGCGGGACTGTTCGATCAGCAACAGGCCGACCGGTTGGGCAAATGCCTGCAAGTTCTAGGGGACGCGGGATATTTCCGTATTGTCGCCATTCACCATCCCCCCGCCAAAGAAAACACGCGCCCCTGGCGCAAAACACTCATCGGGGCCAAAAGGTTCCGCCAGACCATTGCAACCTACGGTGCCGAAATGGTCCTGCATGGCCATACGCACATCTCAAGCGTTCATACAATTGCCGGTCCGGGGGGCCGTGTCCCGGTTATCGGGGTCGCCGCCGCCGCCAACCTGCCCGGTTCTCCGGCTGCCCCGGCCCGCTACAACCTGTTCCATATTGACCGGCTCAGTCACGGCTGGTCGTGCACCATGCGCGAATTCGGCTACCAGCGTGTGGGCGATGACATCGTGCAGCGCCTGCAATTACGGGTGCACTGATGCGCGCGGACCCGGGTCGCTTCATCATCGATAAACCCGCCTTCGACGCCAAAACGCAAACCGCCGCCTTCACATTTCAGCTCGCCGAGCTTTCCTTTGCGGAAACACTGGTATTCCCTCCCGGTTTCGGCCCGGAGGTGGCTGCATCGCCCCTGTTTCAGCGGGCGTTGAACCTCACATCCTGTGTTGTTGGTGTAAGCTATTTCAAGCTTCTGGCCCCCCTTGAAATCACTGCACCCGATTTTTCCCTGACCACCCTTGAGCAAAAACTGGTACTGGACATTTATGAAAACGGGCTGGGCGAGTTTTACGCCCGCAACAATCTGAAGCGGTTCGGAAAACTTTCCCTGAATGTCGATACGGCCTCCCCCGGGCCTGACCCTGCCTTCACCCCCGCCGACAGGGCCCTCATTCTCATGGGAGGCGGCAAGGATTCTCTGGTCAGCGCGCAACTGGCCCAAAGCGCCGGTATTGAGTTCACCCCCTTCGCGGTCAACCCGAAGGGCCCCATCCTCTCTTGCGTCGAAAAAATTGACCTCCCGCCGCTTTTTGTCACCCGCACCCTTGACCCCGAAATGTTTCGCCTTGGCAGGCTGAAAGGCTTTTGCAACGGCCACGTGCCCTCAACAGCCATCAACTCGGCAATCGCTTCTCTTGCCGCGCTGCTGTTTGGTTACAGTGAAATCATTCTCTCCAACGAGCGCTCCGCCAATCAGGGTAACGCCTCCCATGACGGGCGCATGGTCAACCACCAGCATTCCAAGAGCTTTGCCTTTGAAAACCTGATGCGCAACACGCTGGCTGAACTCAGCGGTATGCGCCTGAACTATTATTCCCTGTTGCGCCCCCTTTCGGAGTTGCGCATCGCCCGGATGTTTTCGCAAACAAACTGCTTTGACGAAACTTTCTCAAGCTGTAACAAAAACTTCGCCCTTAGTCGTACCGGAGGCCCTTTGTGGTGCCGCACCTGCCCCAAATGCCACTTTGTGTTTCTGATATTTGCGCCTTTCATGTCCCCAGAGCGCCTCAGCGCCATTTTCGGCGAAAACATCCTTGACAATCCCGCGCATCTCACTTCATTCCGCCTGCTTTGCGGCCTTGAGGGGCAAAAGCCCTGGGAATGCGTGGGCGAAATTCTCGAGGCCGCCGCCGCCCTGTTTGCCCTGTCCAAAAATACCCGATGGAAGGAGTTCGCGCTTGTTTCTTTGCTTGGCAGCGCGCTTGAGGCTTTCTATGGTGAAACAACGCTTGAGACCGCCTGGAAAGACCTGATGCAAGACGTTTCCATTCACAATATTCCCGCCCCTATGCACGCCGCCCTGACAAAGTTCACAAAACCATGAGTATCAAAGGCCCCGTTTTGATGTACGGTGCCGGGCGCGAAGCGCGCTCGACCCTTGCTTTTTTGAAGGAAACCGCCCCCAACGAACAGGTAGACGTGGTTGTTGACACCGGCCAAGCCGACCTGCCCGGCACCCAACAGGTGCCCACGGAAAGCCTTGCGGCCGCCATCAGGGACAAGAAATACCGTCTCATTGTACGCTCCGCCGGGGTTTCCATCTATAAGTCCGATCTTGTCGCCGCCCGGGCGGCAGGCATTGAAATCACCACCAACATCAATCTGTGGGCGGCCTATAAAAGGAATGATGCCATAACCATTGCCATCACCGGCACCAAGGGCAAAAGCACCACCGCCAAGCTGATTTTCACCACCCTGAAACAGGCAGGTCTGGACGCGGGGCTGGGCGGCAATATCGGCGTTCCCCCGCTCGACCTGCCCCCGTGCACCCATGCAGTGCTTGAGCTTTCCTCCTTCCAGACCGCCGACATGGATTTCAATCTTGACTTTATCGGCATTACCTCGCTTTTTCCCGAGCATCTGGACTGGCATGGGACTGAAGAGAACTATTTCTCTGACAAGCTCAACATTCTGCGGCGCAAAAGACCCTATTGCTGCGCCCTCAACCCGCAGGTGGTTGAAAGGAGTTGCCTGCCCCAGCCCCCTAACGGGCTGGTCCGCGCCCTGGCCGACCTGTCCCCGGACTTCCAGTCCCGCTTGCTAAAACAGGTCGCAGCTTCAAGGCTCAAGGGCGACCATAACGCCCAAAATGCCATACTGGCCGCCCGCCTCTGTCTGGGAGTTGGCGTCTCCGAGGAAAATATCCTTGAAGGTATCGCTGCCTTTGAGCCCCTTCCCCACCGGCTGCAAGAAGTGCAACTGGGCGGCAAGACCTTTGTCAACGATTCCATTGCCACCAACCCCGAGGCCACCAAGGCCGCCGTCGCCGCCTATCCTGAAGGCAAGGTCGCCCTCATCCTTGGCGGCTATGACCGGGCCCAGAAATATGGGGGGCTCGTGGCAAATCTGAAAAACTCGACCCTGAGCCAGGTCTGGTTCCTGCCCGACACCGGCCACCGTATCCTTTCCGAAATCGGCACCGGAAACACGCCTTTTACCTGCCACAAGGCCGGTTCACTCGAACACCTGTTCGAGCAGCTTGCCACCAACCCCGACCAGTTCGAAACGCTTGTGCTTTCTCCCGGTGCCCCTTCGTTCAACCAGTTCAGGAATTTCGAACGGCGCGGCGAGACGTTCCTTGAACTGGCCCGCAAACATTTCACCTGAACGGAGATAAGAATGTCTTTCCTCGAATTGAAAATTCCCCCGCCCCTGGTCGTCGTCATTGTGGCCGTGGTCATGTGGGGCGTCTCGCTTGTCACCCCGCATCTGGATACGCTGGTTGATATCAGGTTTTATTCCGCAGGGGCTTTTGCTGTTGGCGGCATTGCGCTCATGGGGATTTCCTTCATCGGGTTCGCCAAAGCCAAAACAACGGTCAATCCCATCTCCCCGGACAAGGCTTCCGCCCTGGTCACCACCGGAATTTACGGGGTCTCGCGCAATCCGATTTATGTGGCCGACATGCTGTTTCTTTTGGCCTGGGGGTTTTATCTGGCCAACCCGCTTTCGCTGGTGCTGGCCTTTGCATTCATCCCCTATATCAACCGCTTCCAGATCATGCCCGAAGAGCGCGCGCTTCAGGAACTGTTTGGTGAGGAATTTGCAGCCTACAAAAAAAAGGTTCGGCGCTGGCTTTAGACTGTTTTGTCCAGTATCCGGGTCGAGGCCGCCCGCGCTGCCAGTTCGGTCTGGCCCTGCGAAACGCCCAGATTGATGTTCATGAATGACACCGCCAGACTGGCGCGGGTTTCCTGAAAGCGGGCGATGTTTTTCTGGCGCGTGGCGCGCCACGCCTTGAAGCGTTCCCAGTTTGAAACGCCCTCGGGCGCAGAGTTTATCTTCCTGAAGCCCACTGAATCCATGAGCAAAAGCCTACATCTTTATGGTTAACGTCCGCTTAAGCGGGTCTGGAGCACACCTCAATCTCCGGCCACCTCTTCAAGCTCGATCAGCGTTCCGTCAAAGTCCTTGGGGTGAAGAAAAATCACCGGCAACCCGTGGGCACCGGTCTTTGCGCTTCCGTCCCCGAGCACCCGCGCCCCGGTCCGAATCATTTTCTCAGTCGCTTCCTTTAAGTCACTGACCTCAAAACATAAATGATGCACCCCCCCATCGGGGTTGCGGACCAGAAAACCCGCAACCGGTGAGTTGCGTCCCAACGGATGCAAAAGTTCGATCTTTGTGTTGTCGAGCGTGACAAAAACCACGCTCACCCCATGTTCAGGCAGGTCCTGCGGAGCGGAAACATCAGCCCCCAGCAGGTCGCGATACCTGGCGGTCGCCGCCTCAAGATCAGGCACCGCAATTGCCACATGGTTTAGCTTGCCGATCACAACGACCCCCTCTCCGCCCAACCGAAAGCCTCATCCTGAGCCTGTCGAGGGCCGCATGACAGTTCCCTTCCCCTCCACCTGATAGCCTCATCCTGAGTCTGTCGAAGGACGAGGCCTGACCGGTGCGTCCATGGCTCGACAAGCTCACCGTGAGGGTATTGAACCGGGTCCGTCATTTGTTGGAGAGCCTCCCCTCGATCCGGTTCAGAACGGAAAACGCCGCCTGCAGCACATTGGTGCCCGGCCCGAAAATTTCCGCTACTCCGGCATCAAGCAAAAACTGGTAATCCCCTTCGGGAATAACCCCGCCAACCACCACCGGAATATCATCAAGGCCGCGCCTTTTCATCTGCTCGACAAGCGCGGGCACCAGCACCTTGTGCCCGGCCGCCAGCGAGGAAATACCCACCGCATCCACCCCCATTTCGCTGATATGATTTGCCACCTCCTCAGCCGTCTCAAACAGCGCCCCGAAGTGCACCAAAAAGCCCATATCGGCAAAGGCGGTGGCGATGATCTTGGCCCCCCGGTCGTGCCCGTCCTGACCCATCTTGGCAATAAAGATCGAGGGAGCCCGATCATGATCCGAAGTGAACTTTTCAATCCGTCTCTGCAATTCCGTATATTCCGCATCCCCCTTGTAGGCACTGTCATAAACGCCCGAGATGATTTTGGGCGTTGCGCTGTGGCGGCCAAATATTTCCTCCAGCGCGCTGGAAATTTCCCCCAGCGTTGCCCGCGCCTTTGCCGCCACAATGGCCGCCTCCAGCAGATTGCCCTCGTTCATTGCCGCATTTTGCTTCAGGCCGCTGAGCGCTTCTTCAACCCGGGCCTCGGAGCGCTTGCGTCTGACTTCGTTCAGCCGGGCGACCTGTTCCTCGCGCACCTTTTTGTTGTCTATTTGCCTGGTGTCGAGCGATGCTTCTTCATCGAGCCGGAACCTGT
>DROE01000285.1 GCA_011322005.1 Devosia sp. | reverse complement strand
TGCGGTTTTTCCGGTTCGGCAGCGCGACCAGCCAGAGACTGGTTCCCCAAAAGCCCGCGAGCGCCAGTTCGGGGCGTTGTCAGGAAAAGTGCTCTTGCGGTTTTCCGGATCGACAGCGCGACTACCAAACTGGGTCAGCAGATTCGGTGAGACTCCGAAGCCGACGGTCATAGTCCGGATGAGAGAGAACGGGTGCCAATCGGCGCGCAAGGGGTGCATCAACCACGCCTGAGCGCCGTGTCGATTCCCATTCGTAAAAACCCTGAGGCAATTTGGATTTTTGCGATGAAAGGAATCGAAGAATGAACCAAGCTGCCTCCACCTCCCTTAAAAACTCAGCGATCACCGCCTCCATTTTCATGGTGTGCGCACAAGCAATTTTCGCGGTGGTAAACTTCACATATGATGTTCTGACAAACCCTTGGAATCCACTGCTTGAAGGGGAAAAGCTGACATCGTCATCGGCAGTGTTCTGGCAATATCTGATTGCTGCCCTGTTTGCCCTTCCGCTGGTGTTCAGAATCGGGTTGGACAAACTCAAAACACGCCATCCCCTGCTGCACGAGTTGCGCGCCCTCGCCTCGGCGCTGGGGGCGCAGGTTTTCGTGTTCGGTTTTGCTTCGGGTGTGCCCGTATGGCAAATGGTGGGCCTGCTTCTTACAGGACCTTTTTTCGTTCTGGCAGGTTCGGCCCTCTTCCTGGGAGAGCGCATGAGCCCTACCCGGATTTCCATGTCCGTCATTGCATTTTGTGGCGCTTTTCTGATTGTGGGCTTCGGCTCGGATTCGTTTACCGCAGCATCACTTCTTCCGGTTCTGGCCGCCGCGCTGTGGAGCACGACCACCTTGATCAGCAAATATCTTTCACACGAAGAGACAGCGGAGACCCTTACTCTGTCCCTTGTCCTGCTCATCAGCCTGAATCACGCGATAATTGGTATTGTCTTGGGCATTTTGGTGGTTTTCCTTCCCCCGGAAAGCCTGCCTGCAACCTTGTCCGGTGGTTTTGACTTCTCCTTTCCCGCCGGCAATGCAGCCTGGTGGATCATATTCTTGGGATTTGTAACCGCTGTGTCGCAATACCTGTTGTGGAGCGCTTACAAACGCGCTGACGCAGCCTACCTGCAGCCCTTTGACGATCTGAAGCTGCCGCTCAACGTGCTGGTTGGCTGGGTGGTTCTCAGTCAGGTACCGTCATTGTGGTTCTGGCCCGGCGCCGCGCTCGTCATCTGCGCATCGCTCTACATTGCCTTTGCGGAAAACCGAAGCCGTAAAACACCACGCATCGTAGTGTAAAAAGAGGCATCCGGAGGGGCCGGGCCGTCTCAGCCATGCCCCTCTTCGCTCTCGGCTCCGCTGAGTACTTCCTTCACCTTGGAATTTATCTGATCCAGTGAATAGGGCTTGGCCAGAAACTCCACACTACGGTCGTCGGCCAACTCGTTGCGAATGCTCTCCTGTGCATACCCGGAGACAAAGATCACCTTGACTTCAGGCAGGCGCTTGCGCACCTCGACCAGCAGGGCAGGCCCATCCATCTCCGGCATTTCGACATCGGACACCATCAGATCGATTTTATTGTCAATCTCGTCCAGAATTTCGAGAGCCTCCTCTCCTCCGTCCGCTTCAAAAACCTCATAGCCGGTTGTTCGCAGCGCCCGGGCTGAGAAAGTCCGCACGCTCTCTTCGTCCTCCACCAGAAGAATGCGCTCATTGCCGGTCAGGTCCTTGACTTCATGTTGGTTCTGGATGAATTTTATATCATCCCCGCTCGGGATATGGCGCGGCAGAAATATCCGGAATATGGTACCTTCCCCCAGCTTGGTATCGGCATAGATATACCCGCCCGTCTGCTTGATGATGCCATAGACCATTGAAAGCCCAAGCCCTGTTCCCTTGTTTTGCTCCTTGGTGGTAAAAAAAGGCTCGAAAATCTTTTCCAGCACCTCATCTGGAATACCGGTGCCGGTATCCGCGACTTCGATAAGCACATAATCCGCCGCCGGCATGCCGCGATAGTTAAAATTCCCGGCCTCGGATTCGGGCACATTGCGGGTGCGCAGGGAAATTTTTCCCCCCTCGGGCATGGCATCCCGCGCATTGACCACCAGGTTGATAATCACCTGTTCAAGCTGCACCAGATCGACCCTGACCGGCCAGACATCACGCCCGTGGGAAACCTCAAGGGCCGACTTCTCACCGATCAGGCGATTGAGCAAAACGGTCAGGTCATCCACGTGAGTTGGCACTTCAAGCACCTGTGGCCGCAAGGTCTGGCGCCGCGAAAACGCCAGAAGCTGGCGCACCAGTCCCGCAGCCCGATTGGCGCTTTGTTTGATTGACATTATGTCGGCAAACGATGGATCACTGGGCTTGTGCTTGAGCAGCAAAAGGTCGGAGAACCCGATTATGGCGGTCAGCACATTGTTAAAATCATGGGCAACCCCCCCCGCAAGCTGTCCCACGGCCTGCATTTTGGCTCCCTGGGTAATCTGCTCCTGAAGTTGCCTGTATTCAGTCATGTCCAGGGCGTAAACTATGGCGCTCTCGCTTGAATTCTCTATTTTTTCCGCACTGGAGAAGAACAGCCTCACTGCCTGCTCGCCTTCGCAGCTTAGCAATGCATCCACAGGCTCTATCTCGGACCGGTTATCCCGGACCCGCGCCAGCGCCTCTTCGAACTCCTCGCGGCTTTCTTCGGCGATCAGTTCGATAATGGGCATATTCTCTACCGCTTGCGTGCTGGCGCTGACACCGAAAATGCGAATGAACGGAGCGTTTGTTGCCACGATCCGCCCCCTGTCATCCAGAGTGGCGATCGCAAAGGGCGTATCGTTGAAAAACCGTGAAAAACGTATTTCAGCGGCGCGCAAATCTTCTTCATCAGCGCTTGTGCTGCTGCGGTCCAGAACCAGCGTTCGCGTCTCACCCAGTTCCCCGTCGGACCGTCGCGCCGCCCGATGCAGAAGGCGTACCGGAATGTTTGTCCCCTTGGAGTGCACCAGATCAATGTCGATGACTTCGGTTACGATTTCGCCATCGGCGCTTCCACCCATCAGGAGGCTTGCGCCGTCTCCGCGAACAATCTGATCAAGCCGGATATCCCCAGGCTCGAACTCCGCCAGGTCAAATCCAAGCCAACTGGCCAGTGTCGCATTGATATATTGAATGCGCCCCCTAGCATCCGCCGAGAAAAAACCGGCCGGCGCATGGTCCAGATAATCGATGGCGCGCTGTAGTTCGAGGTAGATATTTTCCTGATTATCCTTGTCCGAGGAAATATCTTCGACCTGCCAGATTACCGCTCTGTTGTCCGTGCTTCGGGTTCTGGGCAGAACCCGAACGCTGATCCGGTACCATGCAGGCCGCCCATCCTCAAACTCCCGCCCGTCAAAATTCCGGACAAGGCGAACATCCTCAACCAGGCGCATGCCTTCACGCGCCGCCCGCGACAGGCGGTAAATCGCCTCGGCTGCTTCGGACTGATTGGCAAAAAGCCGTGCCACGCCAACCGGTGCACCTTCCGAAACCAGGCCGGACAACTGCCCATATCGTGCATTTGCATAAACAATCACACCCCGGCGGTCGGTCACGATGATGCCGTGGGGCGAACTGTCCAGAACACTCTGGGGCAAACTTGGCAGATCGGCACCATCAGCATAACGAAACAGACCAGCGGCCAGCGCAAACATGGCAAAAACGCCGATCACCGCCAGAACGGCAAGAAACAGCAGCACCATTTCGGAGGCAAGCCACTCCCCGAACACCGAAAAAGCAACCGCCACGGCAATGAAGAACAGCGCCAGCCCCCCCACACGCCACAAGCTGCCCCCGGAGGTACGCTTCACCGCAGGTTCGGGATAGCTCTCGTCAACGACCTGTTTCAAATTTATTGTGCCCCGCTCAATTTCCAACCCCCGGATACCGTAAAACAGCAGGCACCCGCCACCGGAGCGGCAAATCACATTTGCCCCGTCCGTGGCGGAGTCTAGCAAAGTGTTCCCGTGTTTGGGTAGGGCAAAGTCTTATTTCTTCGGGAGCGTCGCCCAGTGGCGGCGTCATGCTTTCCAGGCCGTCTTTCGTTTTAGCTGCATCACATAGCCGATCACCTTTGCCACTGCCTTGAAATGTTCTTCGGGCACGCTCTGATCGACGTCAACACTGGCGTAGAGCGCGCGCGCAAGGGGCGGATTTTCAACAATCGGCACGTTGCTATCCTTGGCCAGCAGCCTGATACGCAGGGCAATGGCGTCGGCTCCCTTTGCCACACACATGGGTGCCGCCATCTGCCGGTCATACTTCAAGGCCACCGCATAATGGGTCGGGTTGGTAATCACCACAGTCGCCTCTGGCACCGCTGCCATCATCCTCTTGCGGGACTTGTCGGCGCGCAGTTGACGGATGCGCGCCTTTATCTGGGGGTCGCCTTCCATGTTCTTGTGCTCGTCGCGCACTTCCTTGACCGTCATCTTCTGCTTTTCCCACCACTTGTGTTTCTGGTAAAGAAAATCGGCAATGGCAACCACGGTGACGACGGCAAGAGTGGCAACAAAAATCTTCAGAGCCAGACCCTGAAACGCCTCAAGGATCAGCCACGGGTCCTCGCTCATCATCGTGTCCAGCCGGTCGCGCTCCGCCCACATCACGATGAACAGAACCCCCCCGACCACGCTTAGCTTGACAATTCCTTTGGCAAAATTGACCAGCGCTTCCCCGGAAAACAAGCGCTGGAATCCCTTCAGAGGCGAGACCTTGGACAGCTTGGGTTTCACCGGTTCAAAAGACCAGACCAGCTTGTGTTGCACCAGGTTTGCGGCAATCGCAAAAAACGCCAGAAAAACCAGTGGCACAAGAACAGTAAGCAGCACCGTATTGGCCAGTCCGTCAAACAGCACCGCAAGACCTTCGCCCTGAAGTTCAAACTGATCGGCATTGGCCACGATGAGTCCCATCTGGCTCATCAGGTTGGTCGCGGTAACCGGCGCCGCAAGGGCAAACATCAGCGTCGAGCCCAGAATCATGAACCAGGTTGTGACCTCCTGGCTTTTGGCGACATCACCCTTTTTGTGGGCCTCATCAAGCTTGTGTTGTGAGGGGTCCTCGGTTTTTTCCGACTTGTCCGGTTCGTCAGCCAATGCGCGCAGCCTCGCCTGACCCCAGCAACATGCCAAAGGTGTTTTCGAACTGAGAGAGATACCAGCCCATCACAGAGGTCAGCAAAACCGCCAGAAGAATGAGGCCGATTCCCACATTGGCGGGCATGGCTATGAAAAACACCTGAAGCTGAGGCATAAGACGCGCCAGCAGCCCCAGCCCCAGATAAAAGACGAGCCCGAAAACGATGAACGGCGCCGCCATTTGAACCCCCACATCGAACGCGCCCGAAAATGCTTCGATGGCACCGGCGGCCGCATCTTCGATCATCAGGGGAGCTTCGACCGGGAAATAGGTGTAACTGTCATAGACCGCTGCCAGCACCATGTAGTGCAGATCAGTCACAAAAATGAGGGCAACACCCAGCAGCGTGAGAAAATTGCCGATGATCGCACCCTGCAAACCGGGCTGCGAGGGGTCGGAGGCCATGGCCACGCTAAGCCCCATCTGGAAAGCAATGATCGAGCCGGCAGTTTGCGTGGCCATGACGATCATCCGGGCGATGCCCCCGATAATGAAGCCCACCCCCATCTCGTGCCCCAGCAGTGTACCCATGCCCGCAAGGGAATCGGGCATCGTTGGCATGCCCGAAGCCACCAGTGGAAAAACGACCAGTGTAAACGCCAGCGCAAAACTCAAACGCAGCCTTGCCGGAATATTGTTCTCACCAAACGCGGGCATCAGCATCAGCATTGTGCCCACCCGCCCGAAAATCAGCACAAAGGTGAAAGCCGTCTGGGGCAGCCAGTCCAGCGTAAAGTTCATGATGGTTGCATGGGCATCAGCGCGCGCACCCCTCACCCCCCCGAAACGATGAGATCGGCCATACGCTGCATATACACGCCCATCGTCGCCCCCATGAAAGGCAGGGCCACAATCATCGTTACGAAGATGGCGATAATCTTGGGAACAAATACCAGCGTGAGTTCCTGAATTTGTGTCAACGCCTGAAACAGAGCAATCACCACCCCGACCAGCAGTCCCACGATCATCATCGGAGATGAGACGATAATGAGCACCCAGATACCCTCGCGGGCCACATCAAGAACCGTGGCGGATTCCATATCTGTACTCCCCCAAAACCGGCGTTGTCCGCGTGAATTAAATGGGCATCCTCAGGATTTCCTGATAGGCGGATATGACCCGGTCACGCACTGTGACCATGCTCTCCACAGCCAGTTCTGTTTCCGAGATTGCGGTGACCATGTCCACTACGCTGGCCTTGCCGTTGAGCATGTCCATAGAAACCTGATCGGCCCGGTTGCCGGTGTCAACGACTGACTGCACGCTTTCCGACAGGATTTTGGCGAAGTCCGAACCTCCCGTTGTAGACTGCTGACTTGGAACATTGCCCCCCCCCTGCACGAGTTGGGCGGCATTTCCGTAAGCAGCGGTGGCGGCGGAAAATGGTACGCTCATCTGTTATAAATCCTTGTTCTCTTGTCTGCTAACCGCGCAGAATATCCAGTGTCTGCCCAAACATCGCTCTTGATGAACGAATGATATTCAGATTGGCTTCATAACTGCGCTGAGCTTCACGCATATCGGCCAGTTCGATAAGTGAGTTTATGTTGGGATATTTGACGAATCCCTGTTCGTTGGCAGCCGGGTGACCAGGCTCGTAGCGGGTCTCAAACTCGGAACTGTCAACAGCCATCCTTCCCAACTGGACGTTATAGGCCCCCATCTCGCGGTCGAACACCGCCTTGAATGTGGGGATCCGGCGCCGGAAAGGGTCCTCCTCCGGGGTCCTGCCGGCAGAATCGACATTTGCAAGATTTTCTGAAATGACCCGCATTCGTGCCGACTGGGCTTGCAGGCCGCCCGCAGCGATCTTCAGCGTAGTTGTAAAATCACCCATAGCTCAGTCTCCGGTTACCCGCCTGAAGATGCATCAGGCATTCCGCCCGATAGCGGAACGAATAAGTTTAAGTGAACGCGAATAGAGCGATGTCGCGGCCTGATAGTCCATCTGGTTGGAAGCAACCTTCATCATTTCCTCTTCCAGCACCACGGAATTGCCATCCGGGGTCACTTCGAATTTTGCGTTCGAGCGGCTGACAAACCCTTCGTTGCCACTGTTGGCTGATGAAATGTGGCGCGCATTGGTGGTGGCCGTGGCGATGGAACGAGCGCCTTGTCCCTTCAGCACGCTCTCGAAACTGAACGCTTCAAGGTCACGTGCGCGATAACCTGGTGTTTCCGCATTCGCCACATTCTCCGCCAAAAGTTTCTGGCGGGTCTGATGCCAGTCCATCTTGCTCTTGAGTGCCTGGAAAATTGGTAGGTTTGCAATTCCCATGTCAGACTCACTTTGCCAGCTTCCCGGCAATTATTGCCCACTTCATGGTTAACAGGTCGTTAATTCGTCCGCCTTTTGCTGTATTTCGCTCTTGCAATTTGCTAACAGAGACGAATGCTTGGGCAGGAATTGCCGGCCTGTGATCGGCGAGGGACTTTACTGGAATTGTTGCGGAGTAAGAGTTTTGGGTTTTTTGACCAGTATTTTTGGTGGTGCGCAGGGTAGTATCTGGACCGTTCTGTTCGCCCTTTTCATAGTTGTGGCACTCATAGTGGCCGGTGTCTGGGCACTCAAGCTGGTGTTCAAAGCATCCGGCTCCATAGTCCGGGGGCGCCAGCGCCGTCTGGCACTCATCGACACCATGGCCATCGATTCCAAGCGCCAACTGGTGCTGATTCGCCGCGATGACGTCGAACACCTCATCATTACGGGCTCCACCAGCGACCTCGTGATTGAAACCGGCATTCCGGTTCCCGCTCCCGCCGAGCAACCTTCATCCGGCCAGAATGCGGAGCTTCAAGCCGCACGCATCCAGCCCACGATGGAACGCGCCGGCGCCGCCGCGCAGCGCCTTGGCCTGTCAAACATCCTGCGAAGAAAGAATGCCCATGGCATGAACAGGGAACAAGACAACCGCAGCGGCGGTGAAGACGAGAGCAAGACATCCAATGTCAGCGAGAGGCCCGGACCGCTCGACCGGCTGCGCAATCTGGGCAACGTAAGCGCAGAGCGCACCACCCCCTCGCTCCGGCACACCGGCCTTTTACGACCGGTCAGCAACCTGGAAGTCGCAAATCTGGGGGCATCTCGGGATAACCTGGATAAACTTGAGTCTGAAAACGGCGACTCAGATATGAACAAGATTGACGAGGTCGACTTAAAGGCCATGGAATCGATTGAAGAAGGGGCAACTCCACAGGATGCCGGTGCCCAGGTTGACGACAGGGTGGAAACGCCCAGCGACGACAAGGAAAGCACAACCAAGAGCGGCTGATACCCGACTCTTGCCGGGACTTGCCGGCCTCGCCCTGATTGTCATTGCCGTTCTGGCCCTGTGGCCAGCCGCTGCGCTCGCTCAGGACATTTCCATTGATTTTGGCGACGAGGCGTCCCTGACAGAGCGCGCGGTGCAGCTTATCGGGCTGATAACCCTGCTTTCCCTGGCGCCATCTATTCTGGTGATGGTCACCAGCTTCACCCGGATCGTGGTGATTCTTTCCATTTTGCGCACCGCAATCGGCCTGCAGACCGCACCGCCAAATACCGTGATGATTTCTCTTGCCCTGTTTCTGACCGCTTTTGTCATGGCTCCCACCTTCCAGCGCAGCTATGACGAAGGCATTGCCCCACTTATGGCCGGGCAGATCGAGTATGAGGAAGCGTTCACACTTGGAGCCGCCCCGGTCCACGAGTTCATGCGCCTTAACGTGCGCGAGAAAGACGTTGGGCTGTTTCTGGACATGTCCGGAGAGGCACCGCCGGAAAACCCCGAGGATCTGTCGCTGACAATCCTGGTGCCCGCTTTCATGATTTCAGAACTGCGCCGGGCCTTTGAGATCGGATTCCTTTTGTTCCTGCCCTTCATTATCATCGACATGGTTGTTGCCTCGGTTCTCATGTCCATGGGCATGATGATGCTGCCCCCTATCGTGATATCGCTGCCCTTCAAACTGATATTTTTCGTGCTGGTTGACGGCTGGTATCTGGTAGCAGGGTCAATCGTGCGAAGTTATGTGGGGGGATGATCGCACTACGCGAGCATATCCTAGCTCGATGAAGCGCCGCCCGTGGGCGCCAGCGCGCCCGCATCTCCATAGGCATTCTCATAAGCGGCAAGAAATGCTTCAAGAGAATCCATTCCGGCAACCCTGGATGCAATTTCACGGAACCCCGCTCCGGTCTGGGTCACCGCTCTGGTGACATAGTCAAACATCGCCCATTCGGGTGAGTTTGAAAGCTCCTCGGAAAATTTTTGCCGGACCCGGTCAAGTCCGATCTGGTCTTCCCCAAGCACATATCCAACCGCCGCCTTGACAAGATTCATTCGCGCCGCCTGAGAAAGCGGGACTGAACTGACACGTTGGGAATAGGCGCGCTCAAGCAGTTGAGCGGCCTCACGGTAGCGCCTGTCCCGCCAGAAAGCCTCCACCCGAAGCAGGTCCGCTTCCCGGCCCGACATCTGTGTCAAAACATCACGGGACAGCTCATAGCGGCCCGCATCGATCAGTGCCCTTGCCTCCAAGAGTCTCCGCTGGCGTTGCAGCGAGGGCGGCAGCCCGGCAAGCCCGGTGCTGTTGAGCACCTGCAACGCTTTCGCCGGTTCGCGGTTTGCAATGTGAATAACGGCAAGATCAGCTGCAATCTGCGCACGCGCGGCCCCATCCAACCGCGTTTCGACCTGGTATTCCAATAGACCGGCTGCCTGTTCAAGCAGATCAACATCAATCAGCCGTCGCGCAAGGTTGCGAATCATGACATCCCCCCGCGCGCCCGAAGGTGTCAGATAGCGAAAGTCGTAAAACAGAGTAAGCGCGTCAATTTCTTCAAGGGCATCAGCACCCCCGTTGAGAAAAAGGTCGGCAAAGGCGATTTGCGCTTCCTCGGTTAATGCAAGAATGTCCTCGGTTTCAATTTGCGTTTCCGCCGCTTCTTTTACCGTGGTAAACGCCGCCCGGTAATCGCCGGTTCGGAATTGCAGGCGCGCCAGCAATTGCAGCATCTGCGATTCCAGCGGTCCGCCCCTCCAGGAAATTGAAGCGCGCGACAGTGTTTCTGCCCCCATCGCTTCATCCAGGCGGTCCATGGAATCGAGCAGGGAGATAGTGCGATACACCGCCTCGGCATGGGTTGGCCTGACATCCATGGCGATAACGCGGCCATAGGTATCCAGCGCCTCGTCCCAGCGCTCCTCGGCTTCATCGATACGGGCGGAAAGCAACTCGTACTCGCTGGCTTGCTCCCGGCTCAGTTTTGAAAAATCCACACGCTCGATGAGTCTGAGGGCCAGGTCAAGATCATCCGCTTCAATCCCCACCCGCACCGCCGACAGGAAGTAGCGGTTCTTTATCCAGTCAGGATAGGCGTCAACGATGGCTTCAGAGGCAAGAATATCCGCCCGGGCGCCAACGAAATCTCTTTCCTGTGCCCGGGCAATCGAGCGCCACATCAATGCATCGACCTCGTTGGCAAGTGCTGTTTCATTGAGCAGATCAAGAGCATCCCCGGATCGGAATGCAACCACATTGGCCGCCGCCACACTCACCATCACATCATTCATCAGGGAATCTATCTTGTCCTCCTGGATCATGAGCTTAAGCACGCCCAGAGCCTCAAATCCAAGGCGATTGGCCAGCAGAACATGAGCCAGCTCCAATCGTTTTTCCTCACGCTCGCTACCCTGCGCCTGGGAAATGTCACGCTGCAGTTCCCACCGGCGCAACCCCAGTTCGGCTGGGTCACTTTCGATCAGATCCGTCAGATTGATGAAACCACGCCGCTCTACCGCCTCTTCAAAATCATCCAGCGAGCGGGTTTCGAGCAGGGAGGAAACAATCAGCCCCCCCCGCGCACTCAAAATGGCCTCACGCCGCTTCAGCGAGATTTCAAGCCCATCAAATTGCGGCTTGATTACCAACCCGTGCACCGAAGCCAGCGCGGAAAAGTCCACGAAACGGACAGTGCGCACTATTCCGCGTGCCGGAGGAAACGCGGTAACAACCTCCAACACATCCCCCGCTTCGGGGTCGCGCAATTGATGAACCTTCACCGGACGTTCCAGGTCGGCGATCACCTCATACCGCCCATCTTCGTCCTGTCGCCGGTCCAGCGCAATCGGTTCTGTGGGCGCCATCAGCATATCACCCAGTGAAAGTACCCAGCTTCTCCCCTGCGAACCCAGACTGGCCAGTCGGTTGGAATTCAACCTGATACGAACAATCTGTGTATCCCCTGCGGACACCGCGGAAAAGTCATCGCTTATCTCTGCCAGTAAATCAGGATTGTCCGGCGCGTTGATCGTCACCGGACTGTCAATGATCATCCACAGATACTCGCCCCGGCGAAACACAGCCGCCGGAGTCTCCACCTCAAAGGGGAAGGTTACACGGATGGTCGAGCCAACCTCGGTGACCTGAGGCGTCAATTCGGTCTGGTCTGTTTCCGGCACAAAACCGGGATGATCCGTCCCCCGCGCCGCCTCGCGCGCGCGCGCCTGGGCCTCCAGTTGTCTCTGGCTCCTCTCCACCTGCGCCGCTGCCAGCAGGTCCTCTGCGCTCAGAGCCTCGATGTCCGGGCGCAACATGTCTATGTCAATCACAAATTGGCGATCCGAATTCTGGTAGTAGCGGGGAACCACCCCTTCAGCGAGTTGGAACTCGACCAGATTGGAACCTTCCCGTTTGTTTGCGGTAACCGAAACTATTTCATCCGGAAGGTCCGAGACCAGGGCAAAAAGGTCGATATCAACCGGCCAGCCGAATTCGAGAGCCGCGCTGTCCCCGGTCACAGAAAAGCTGGCCTCGGTGTCCTCGCTCCAATTGAACAAAAGCCGGATGAACGTGGGGTGCCGCCCGACACTCAACTGTGCCTCCGGCTTGTTCAGCCGGGCATACTCGATCCGGCGGCGCAACTCATCAAGCGCTGCGGCATCCTGCGCCCTCCTTGCCAGTTCCGCCACCACTTCGTCCGGCAGTCCCGGAGCCAGCCCCTGCCAGCCGGAGGGTAAAAAATCGATATAGAGTCGCTCGCCTGCCTCAATTCGGTTGACGGAAACGTCCGTTCTGAGGCCAAACCGGATTCCCCGAAGATCCGGGTCAATGCGCGATATCACGACATATTCTGCCAGGGCATTGCTGATATCCGGAAGAGAGACATCAAGCTGTTCCTCAAACTCAAGGGACAAAACGCCGTTTTCGGAACGCATGGTATAGGCCGGCAGGTCGAGCCTGAGGTTGAATGTA
>DROE01000284.1 GCA_011322005.1 Devosia sp. | reverse complement strand
TGCCGTCAGGAACACCGATTTGGCGTTGACCGCCAGCACCCGGTCAAACTCGTCCTCTGATATGTCAGCCAGCGGCCCCGGCTGGTGGGTGACCCCGGCATTGTTCACGAGAATGTCCACATGGCCAAAGGTCTCGACGGCGATTTCGCTCATGGCCTCGACACTGGCCGATTTGGACACATCCACCAGTTGCGCCAGTGCCTTCGCGCCCAGTTCTTTGGCCAGTTCGCCGGCCCCCGCCTCGTTGATGTCGGCAATAATCACGCGCGCGCCCTCGGCCACGAACTTGCGCACAATGCCCGCCCCGAACCCCGAAGCACCCCCGGTTACAATCGCTGTTTTGCCCGCCAGTCTCATCTTGCCTGTCCCTATCCGTGATATGCGGCAACGGTTTTCAGGACCGAAAACCCGTAAAGCGCTTCAAAGCCCTTTTCCCGCCCGTGACCCGATTTGCCGACCCCGCCAAAGGGAAGTTCGACCCCGCCCCCGGCCCCGTAATTGTTGATGAACACCTGCCCGGATTTCAGGGCTTTGGCCAGCCGCATCTGGCGCGCCCCGTCCTTCGTCCAGATACCCGCCACCAGCCCGTAATCGGTGCCGTTGGCGATGGCCAGCGCTTCTTCTTCGGTTTCAAAGCGGATGACCACCTGCACGGGTCCGAATATTTCGTCCTGTGCCAGCACGTGACCGGCCTCCACCCCCCCTATCAGTGCCGGGACCACATAATGGCCACCCTCTGGCGCATCGGCAACGACTTTGCCCCGCGCCACGATCTTGGCATTGCCTTCAATCCGTTCCAGAAACCCGCTGACAATTTGCTTCTGGCGCGCCGAAATCAGCGGCCCCACATTGAGGTCTGAAAGCGCCGGACCCACTTCCAGCGCCTCATATTTTTCCGCCATCATTGCCAGCAGCCGGTCGTGAACCCCGCTTTGCATCAATATGCGCGAGGAAGCCGAACAGGTCTGTCCCGCGTTCTGGATGCCCGCATTGACAACAAAAGGCAGCGCCGCCCCCAAATCCGCGTCATCAAAGACAATCTGCGGCGACTTGCCCCCCAGCTCCAGCGTCACCGGCACGATATTGTCCGCCGCCGCCGCCTGAACCAGCGTGCCAACGCCAACCGAACCGGTAAACGAGAGATGATTGACATCAGGGTGAGAGGTCAGCGCCGCCCCCGCCTCTTCCCCAAGCCCGGGCACCACATTCAGCGCACCCGCAGGCAGGCCCCCCCTGTCGGCAATTTCGGCAAAGGCCAGCGCCGTCAGGCACGCCTCTTCCGCTGGTTTGAGCACCGCCGCGTTGCCCATGGCCAGCGCCGCCCCCACCGAACGCCCGATAATCTGCATCGGATAATTCCACGGTACAATATGCCCGGTCACTCCGTGCGGCTCGCGCAGCGTGTAAACCGTATAACCATCAAGATAAGGGATGGTCTCCCCGTGGATTTTGTCGCACGCTCCCCCGTAAAACTCCAGATAGCGGGCCAGGGCCAGCGCATCGGCCTTGGCCTGCTTTAAGGGCTTGCCCACATCCTTTGCTTCCATTTGCGCCAACTCATCGGCATGGCTCAGCACCGCTTGCCCGATACGGGTCAAGATACGGCCCCGCTCCACCGCGCTTTTTGCGCCCCATTCCCCAGCCAGCGCCGCCCGTGCCGCGCCAATGGCTTTGCCGATATCCTCCGCCCCCCCGCGCGCAATCCGGCAGATGATGGAACCATCGGAAGGGTTTTCCAGCGCCAGAGTTTCCCCCGAAACCGGTTCCACCCACTTTCCGCCAATGAAACAAAGGCCGGGGTCAAAGTTCAAACCGCTGTCGCCACTCATGTGATTTGCCTCTCCTCCCGCATCCTGAGCGCCGTCTCGATTATCGGCGTCGCCCCTATCAACTCTTTTGTATAGGGGTGCTGCGGGTTGTTGAACACCTCTTCGCTTTTCCCCTCTTCCACAATCTTTCCCTGCTTCATCACCAGCACCCGGTCGGTAATCGCCCTGACCACACTCAAATCGTGGGAGATGAACAGATAGGACAGGCCCAGCCGGTCCGAAAGCTCGGCCAGAAGGTCCAGAATCTGCGCCCGGATGGAAACGTCCAGCGCCGACACCGCTTCATCCAGAACAATCAGGTCGGGGCGCAGAACCAGCGCCCTTGCAATGGCGATGCGCTGGCGCTGACCCCCGGAAAACTCGTGGATGTATTTGTCCATGTCCGCAGGCTCCATGCCCACATCCTTTAACGCCTCGGCCACCCGCGCCCGCCGGTCAGCGGGGGGAGTGGCCAGCAGGTGGAAGGGCTCGGCCACCAGCCGCTCAACCTTCCAGCGCGGATTGAAACTGCCATAGGGGTCCTGAAACACCACCTGCACCCCGGCGCGCAGGGCCGACGCCATGCCCGGCATGACGGGGCGGTCAAACAACTCGATCTTTCCCCCCTGCACCGCCTCAAGGCCAAGGATGGCCCGGGTCAGCGTTGATTTCCCGCACCCGCTTTCCCCCACCAGCCCGACATTTTCGCGCTTGGAAATAGCAAAGCTGACCCCGTCAACCGCCCGGAACGGTTTTGGTTTTTTGAACAGGGAGATACGTTGCCCGGGATAATCACGCACCACCCCTGAAACCTTCAAAACGTTGTCTTTCTTCACTTCCCGGCCCGGTGCCCGTTTGGGCTGATGGCTTGAGGCTTCAAACAGTGCTTTTGAATAGGGGTGCCGCATGTGGCGGAACACCGAAAGCGTTTCCCCCGCTTCAACCACCACGCCCTTTTGCATGATGGCGATATGGTCGGCCATATCGGCCACCACCGCCAGATCATGGGTAATCAGCATCAGACCCATGCCGTCCTCTTCCACCAGCCGCCGAAGCAGGGTGAGGATTTGCGCCTGCGTGGTCACATCAAGCGCCGTGGTTGGTTCATCGGCAATCAGCAGACGCGGCCTTAGCGCAATGGCCATGGCAATCACCACCCGCTGGCGCTGGCCGCCGGAAAGCTCGTGGGGGTAGCGTGTCAGCGGAAACTGGCTTGCGGGCAGTTCCACCCGGTCCAGTGTCTGGCGGGCGATTTCCCCGGCCTCGGCCCGCGACACCCCCCCGTGCACCAAGGCGGTTTCGGCCACCTGCTCGCCAATGGTCTTGACCGGGTTGAGAGCGCTCATCGGTTCCTGAAAAATCATGCCCATGTCATTGCCGCGCAGGGCGCACATATCGGCTTCGCTTTTTTCCAGCAACTCGGCCCCGTCCAGTTGCACACTGCCCGCCGTCCTCGCCCCTTCGGGCAGCAACTGCATGATGGAGAGAGCAGTCATCGACTTGCCCGACCCGCTCTCCCCGATAACCCCCAAAATCTCCCCCTTGTCGACTTCAAGGTCGATATCGGAAAGGATTTTGCTGTCACCGATTTTCAGCGACAGGTCTTTGACCTTGAGCAGGCTCATCTTTTTTCCCGCCGCAGTTTGGGGTCAAGAATATCACGCAACCCGTCCCCCATCAGGTTCAGCCCCAGCACGGTTAGGACAATAGCAAATCCGGGAAACAGCGCCAGATGCGGGGCAATGGCAATCATGGTCTGGGCTTCGGCCAGCATGCGCCCCCAGCTTGGTATCGGGGGTTGCGCGCCAAGACCCACATAGGAGAGAGCCGCCTCCGCCAATATCCCCAGCGAAAATTGGATGGTGCCCTGCACTATCAGCAGATTGAGGATATTGGGCAGGATATGTTCAAACGAAATCAGCACCGGCCCCTTGCCCGCCACCCGTGCCGCCAGCACAAATTCCCGCGTCCACAGCGACAGGGCCGCTCCGCGTGTCAGGCGGGCAAACACCGGAATGTTAAAAATGCCGATGGCAATGATGGCGTTGACCGCCGAGGGGCCGAACACCGCCGTAATCAATATGGCAATCAACAGCGCCGGGAAGGCAAACACTAGGTCGTTGGTGCGCATGATGATTTCATCCAGCAGCGAGCCGCGCCTTGCTGCCGCCGCCAGACCCAGCGGCACCCCCAGCACAATGCCGATGCCTACAGCAACAACCGCAACCGCAATCGAGGTACGCGCACCCACCATCACCATGGAGAGCACATCGCGCCCGAAATGGTCGGTACCCAGCAAATATTGCGGTGCCGAAGCGCACCGCCACGAAGCGAACCAGTTAGTGCCCCAGCCGGGGAAATTCAGCCCCCAAATCCACTCCTGCACCGGCGGACATTTCAACCGGTTGGGAATATCAACCCCGTCCACTTCAAACGGCGTCCAGATGAACGAGAGCAGCGCCCCGGCCGTAAATATCAGCGTCAGCACCAGACCAATCATAAAACTGGGGGATTTCAGCGCCGCTCCAAGCAGGTTTTGTTGCCCACTCCCGCTGGCATCAACATCGCTCATCGGCGCTGACCCCTGAGACGCGGGTCGGCTATTCCATAGGCGATATCAACCACAAAGGTGACAACAATCACCGCGAACACCAAAAGCATCACCACCGATTTGACCACAATCAGGTCACGCTGGGTGATGCCCTGAAACACCAGCCGCCCCAGACCGGGCAGAAAGAACACGTTTTCAATGATAATCGCCCCGGCCAAGAGGAACGAAAACTGCAAGCCGATAATCGTCAGCACCGGAATGAGCGCGTTCCTGAGAGCATGGCGCCACAAGGTCTGTTTGCGGCTCAGACCCTTGGCCCTTGCGGTGCGGATATAGTCCTCGGAGAGCGTATCGAGCAGCGAGGAGCGCATAACCCGCGCGAGGATCGAGGCCTGCGGCAATGCAAGGGCAATCGCTGGCAGGGTCAGCGCCTTCATGCCGGCAAAAAACCCTTCCTCCCAGCCCGGAAATCCCCCGGCCGAGAACCAGCGCAGCGATATGGCAAAGGCCAGCACCAGCAGCATGGCAAACCAGAAATTGGGCACCGCAATGCCCAATTGCGTTGCCCCCATAATGCCCACATCGGCGGGGGAATTGCGCTTTGAAGCGGCAAGAATTCCCACGGGAAAGGCAATCAGCGTTGATAGCGCCAGCGCATAAAGCGCCAGAGGCAGCGAAATCCATATCCGGTCGCTGACTAGGTCGCTGACCGGCACCTTATAGGTGTAGCTGGTACCAAACTCCCAGCGCAGCAGGCCGCCGGCCCAATTGAAATAGCGCTCCCACAATGGCAGGTTCAGGCCCATTTGCTGCCTCAGGGCCTCCACCGTCTCGGGCGAGGCATTCAAGCCCAGCATGAACGAAGCGGGATCCCCCGGTATCACCTCGATGACAAAGAACACCACAAGGCTCGCCGCAATCAGGCTGAGCACCAGAGATATCAGGCGTTTGCCGATGAAAATTGCCATGAAACCCGCGTGAAAATAAAGGCGAGGAGCCGGCGTACCGGCTCCCCGAGGGATTGTTCAGGCGTCAAAATCAGTCAGACCAGGAAACCCCGGTCATGTCGTTGGCCTGGGTGGGCGAATTCTCCCACAGGCCGTTGATTTTGGCGTTGGCCACACCGGTTTTTGCCAGCTGGAATATATAGCCGTTCACATATTCGTCGGCGATGAACTTCTGGGCCTTTTGCAACAGGGCCGTCCGGCCCGCCGGGTCGGTGGTGTCA
>DROE01000283.1 GCA_011322005.1 Devosia sp. | reverse complement strand
AGGGAACAGCATGGATGTCGCCAGCGAGCCTGCGGCAAGCTCGTTTGGGCCCAGCCAGCCCATCATGATCACATCGGTGGCGTTGAGCGCCATGCCGGCAAGCTGGGCGACAACCAGCGGCCAGCCAAGCCTGAAGGTTGCCAAAAGTTCCTCTGACCAGCCTCTGGCGACAAGTTTTGGCGCGAACATCTCGGGGTTTTCCTCTTTTGCACAAGAGCAAGTGGCAAGAAAATGACTGGAGATGCGCGCCTTTGCTTTGCCGGAGCGATACAATCCGCTTGAGCGCCCCAGAACAAGGCGATGCCTTATCGGATAGCCTTGTCGGGGCTTTGTGACAAGGTATAAGCGCGCAGCGGGTCAACAAGATGGGCTATGGCATTGGCGTAGTAGGTGACAAGCACTTTTTCTTCCGGGCTTATCTGAAAGGTGCCCTCCCCGTTCTGCACAACCAGATGGCGCAAAGTGAGCATGCGCAGGCCCACATCAACCAGGTAGTCATGGTCGGCGCGCGGCACATGCACATAGGCCCCTTTCTCCTCCAGCGCGCTGATGAGGTTGAAAACAGCAGTTTTGATCTCAAACAGCGAGAGGGGCCTGTCGCCGGCGGCGACCAGCACGCTTGCCACCAGAGAGGTGGGCAGCACCGGAACGGCCGCGCCCACCAATGTCATCAAACGCTGACCGAGTTTTTCCACTTCTTCAAAACGCTGCTTTTTCTCTATGCCGCGGAAATCCAGGGCATTTTCCTCCAGATAGGTGCGCAGGGACAGAGGCTTGCCAAAAGAGACGCAGGCATAGCCGTAGCGGAACCAGTTGCCCCTCAGCGCCAGACCGACAGAGCGCCCGACAAAGCCGAAAAAAATGCCAGGCGAAAACCGGAACTTTGGCTTGTCGCCTTCCTTTGCAGTTACCGCCGAGGTCAAAAGCCGGTCCTCAAGCACGCGATCATAATTCAGGCCCACGGGAATAAAGACGATATCCCGGCCTCCCCTGGGGTCAAAGTCCCCCACCATGTAGGAGAGCAGCCCGAATTTGGGCGCGCGCAGCCTGCCGTCGCCGGAAAGTCCGCCCTCGGGAAAAACCGCCTGGGTCACCCCTGCCATGGTTGCCATGTGCACATAGCGCGCCAGCACCTTGCGATAAAGCGCGTTGCCGGTGGAATGGCGGCGCACAAAATAGGCTCCCATTGAGCGAATAAGATTCTGCAAGGCCCAGATGCGGGCCCATTCCCCCACCGCATAGGAAAGGGCCGAACTGGAAGCGGCCATGTAGGTGACCAGCACGTAATCCATGTTGGAGCGGTGGTTCATCACAAAAACCACCGTCGAATTGGGGTCGACGTTGGCCAGTGCCTCGTCGTTGGAATTGCCCAGGCGCACCCGGTAGAGCATCTGCGAAATTCGCCGGGCCAGTGTGGTGCCAAACTTGAAATAAGTATAATGGGAAAAAGCGGGAACCACTTCGCGGGCATAGGCGCGCGCGGTTTCCATTACCACTTCGCGGGGCTTTCCGGTTGTCTCGGCCTCCTGCTCAACCGCCCTGATAACCTCTTGGTCAAACATCAGCGCATCAATCAGGCCCTGACGCCTGGTCAGTTTGAAGGGCTGGATTTTAAGGCTCAAACGGTTGTTGAGCTTTTCGATGGCGCGATTGACCCGACCGCGCAAAAACCAGCGCGCCGAGGGCACCAGCAACCGGTCCACCAGACCGACAAGGGCGAGAATTGCGGCCAGAACAACCAGCCACAAAGGCAGTGTTATGGTCCCCATAGGGGTCTTGTCCCAACATGTTGCACAACAGGGTTGAAGTCTGGCCGCCCGCGGGCTCAAGGTCAAGTCGGCGGGCGTTGTGGGGCCACCGGGGCCTTGACATTCCTCTCAGGCTTGTCCCCAACTGGCTGAGTTTGCCAAACTGTGTTAGAGTCGTGCGAGTGCGACCGGCGGAGAACACTTGCAAATATGGAGGCGGACGATGACAGTTTCTGCAATTTTATCCGACAAGGGGGGCGATGTAATCACCCTTGGTCCAGCGGCGACTCTGGACGAGATCATCAAAACCCTGGCCACCCATCGCATCGGCGCTGTGCTGATTGTGAGTGGCGATGACATACAGGGAATTGTTTCTGAGCGCGATGTGGTGCGTCTGGTTTCAGCGGGCGGGGCTGAAGCGCTTTCCAGTCCGGCAACCAGTTGCATGACCAGAAACCTGGTGACCTGTTCCAAAAACGACACCATTTCCGCGGTGATGGAGAAAATGACCACCGGGCGCTTTCGCCATGTGCCGGTTGTCGAGGCTGGAAAGCTTGAGGGCGTCATCTCCATTGGCGACGTGGTCAAATACCGCATTGCCGAGGCGGAGCGGGAGGCAGAAGAAATGCGCTCCTACATTTCCACCACCTGAGTTAACCCAGCGCCCGGAGCGCAAGGGCATGGTGGTGCAGATGGTCCTCGATGAAGCTCTGGATGAAATAATAGGAATGGTCATAGCCTTCGTGGCGGCGCAGAGTCAGTTTCTGGCCGGATTCCCTTGCGGCTTTTTCCAGCATTCCGGGGTGCAACTGCTCATCCAGAAACTGGTCGGCCAGCCCCTGGTCCACCAGCAGGGCGGCGTTACTCGGTCGGGTGCGCACCAGCTCGCTACCATCGTGTTTTGCCCATTCGGATTTATCCGTTCCCAGATAGTTCAAAAATGCCTTTTGCCCCCAAGGACAGTGCATGGGCGCGGCAATGGGCGCAAAGGCCGAAGCGCTTTTGAACAGTTCGGAATGTCTCAAATGCAAGCTCAACGCCCCGTGCCCGCCCATGGAATGGCCAAAAATTCCCTGCCGCGAGAGGTCGGCGGCAAAATTTTTGCCAACCGTCTCCTGCAATTCGCCGGTGACATAGGTTTCCATGTTATACGCAGTCGCCCAGGGTTGTTGCGTTGCATCCAGATAAAAGCCCGCACCGGTGCCAAGATCCCAGTCGTCGTCCTCACCGGCGATGCCCTGCCCCCGGGGCGAGGTGTCTGGCGTCACCAACATCAGGCCAAGTTCCGCCGCTACGCGCTGCGCGCCGGCCTTGATGGCGAAAGTCTCTCCGGTGCAGGTCAGCCCGGCAAGCCAGACCAGCACCGGAACGGGCGCGGCTTTGGCCTGCGGCGGGACAAATACACCGAATGTCATCTTGCCGTTGCAGGCCTTTGAATCGTGGGAGTAAAAGCCCTGCCTGCCTCCGAAGCAAATCTGCTCGCTCAAGGTTTCCATGAGGGTACGTCCCTAAAACACAACGACAGAGCGGATGGATTTGCCCTCGTGCATCAAGTCAAAGGCCTTGTTGATATCCTCCAGCGGCATGGTGTGGGTAATCAGATCGTCAATGTTGATTTTGCCGTCCATGTACCAGTCCACAATTCTGGGCACGTCGGTGCGTCCGCGTGCGCCGCCAAAGGCCGTGCCCCGCCATACCCGGCCCGTCACCAGCTGGAAGGGACGGGTGGAAATCTCTTTCCCCGCCCCCGCAACACCGATTATGACGCTTTCGCCCCAGCCCTTGTGGCAGCACTCAAGCGCCTGGCGCATGGTCTCCACATTGCCGATACACTCAAAACTGTAATCGGCCCCGCCTCCAGTCAGTTCGACCAGATGGGCGACGATATCGCCTTCAACGTCACCCGGGTTGACAAAATCGGTCATCCCGAACCGGCGGCCAATCTCCTCGCGCCCGGAATTGAGGTCAACACCGACGATTTTGTCGGCGCCAACCATCTTTGCGCCCTGAATAACATTGAGCCCGATACCGCCAAGGCCAAAGACCACAATGTTTGAGCCTGGTTCGACTTTTGCGTCGAAGGCCACCGCGCCCACCCCGGTGGTCACCCCGCAGCCGATGTAACAAATCTGCTCAAACGGTGCATCGTTGCGCACCCTGGCCAGCGCAATTTCCGGCAGAACCGCATGGTTTGAAAAGGTCGAACAGCCCATATAGTGCAGCACCGGCTTGCCTTTGTAGGAGAGGCGCGAAGTTCCGTCGGGCATCAGGCCCTGCCCTTGCGTTGCCCGGATTGACTGGCAGAGGTTGGTTTTGGGGTTCAGGCAATATTCGCACTCCCGGCACTCGGGTGTATAAAGGGGAATGACATGGTCTCCCGGTTTGAGCGAAGTCACCCCCGGGCCCACTTCACGCACAATGCCCGCACCCTCATGGCCAAGCACCACCGGGAACATGCCCTCTGGGTCATCCCCGGAAAGGGTGAAGGCATCCGTATGGCAGACACCGGTTGCCTTAATTTCAACCAGCACCTCGCCCTTTTTCGGCCCCTCAAGGTCCAGTTCAACGACTTCAAGGGGCTTGCCCGCTTCAAATGCCACTGCTGCGCGTGTTTTCAATTTCCTCTTCTCCCTGCTGAAATCCCGGCGCAGTGTAACAGAGAGCGATCAGAACTTGTATCAGTTGTGGTTGCGAGCGATAAAAAACCTGCACACAAACTGGAGAGTTCTGCACGTGACCAACAAATATGTCGCATTTCTCAGGGGGGTTAATCTGGGCAGGCGCACCGTAAAAAAGCACGAACTTATTGAGGTTTTTGCCAGGATGGGGTTTGGGCGGGTGGAGACTTTTCTGGCCAGTGGAAACGTTCTGTTTGAAAGCCAGGACACTCCCGACGCAGAGAAGATTGAATCCGCCCTTGGCGCGTTCTTCGGGTTTGATATTGCGGTCGTTCTGCGCTCGATGGAAGAACTGAACCAGTTCGCCCAAAATCAGCCCTTTGCCGCCTATGAGGGAACTTCTGATACAAAGCTCTATGTCACAATGGCCGCTGCGCCGATTGGTGGACGGCTTGAAGGCGTAAGCGGCGTTGCCGGGGATTTTGACCTGGTGGACATTTGTGAGCGCGACTATTTCACTGCTGCTTTTCGACAGGAAGACGGACGCTTTGGCTCAGGTCTGGATCAGCTTGAAAAGCGCTTCAAAGGCCTGAGCATCACCACCCGCAACTGGAATACCATCATGCGTATTCTCAAGAAAACCTCCGCCTGAGCGGGTTTACAGACTTGAACCGGGCTAAAACATGACCATATAAATCCGGAGAGAAAGCACACCGGTGCCGCAACAGGGCCGGTTGTGTTCCGGTTGTTGCTTGATGACAAGGACATTTCAAATGCCCCGCCTATCCCTTCTTTCCGCGCCGTTTCTGCTTGGGTTTGACGCGTTTGAAGAACGTATCGAGCGTTTGGCCAAGGCTGCCGACGGATATCCCCCCTACAATATCGAACGCCTGCCCGGTGCAGGCAGCGCCGAACATTATCGGATCGCCATTGCCGTTGCCGGATTTTCCCCTGCCGATCTGGAAATAATTTCGGAAGACAACCAACTCGTTGTTCGCGGCCGCAACGCCGAGGAAGAACCCCGCGAGTTCCTGCACCGGGGCATTGCCACACGGCAGTTTCAGCGCAGCTTCCTGCTTGCCGATGGCATGCAGGTGATGGGTGCGGATCTGCGCGATGGCATGCTGATGATAGACGTGGAGCGCCCCGAAGCAAAAAGAGCCGCCCGCCGCATAGAAATTCGCGGTCCGCAAGCCAGCAACGGCCAGGTGAAAAAATGAACAACAAACCAGACAGCTTTCGCAACGGCCCCTCGGATGCAAAGCCGATGCATCCGCTCAAAGCGTTGAGCGCGCCTGAGTTTGCTGCTCTTGGCGGCGACAGGACCGTGTTCGTGCGCTCCATTCGTGCTGGACTGCTGGCCAGATTTGTGCCCGAGGCAAAGAACATGCCGGAAGATATGGTTTTTCAGCTTGTCATGGGAGCCGATGGAAGCCCTCTGCTCGTCGCCGACAACGAGCAGGCAGTAAAAGACTGGCTGAGCGAAGCCGATGTGGTGCGCGTGCCCAGACACTAGGTCAAGGGCCCCTTTGGGCAAACCGAAACCGTTCAGGCCGCTTCGCTGTTTTCCACCGGTGTTGTGAGGATTTCGTAAAGCTGTTTGCGGTCCCGGGTCTGGCGCAACTGCTCGATCAGCGTCTCGGTGCGCAAAAGGCGCGCCACGCAGGCCAGCGCCTTGAGATGGTCAGCGCCGGAGCCTTCGGGGGCCAGAAGCACAATGACAATGTCCACGGGCTGATCATCCACGGCGTCAAACTCGATGGGCTCGTCCAGGCGGGCGAACAGGGCGATAACCTGCTCCAGACCCTTGATTTTTCCGTGGGGAATGGCGATGCCGTTGCCAAGGCCGGTTGAACCCAGTTTTTCCCGGTTCATCAGCGTCTCAAACACTGTGGCAGCGTCCAACTGTCCCCATTCAGAGACCTTGTCGGCAAAGGTCTGCAAAAGCTGGCGTTTGCTCGCCACCTTTGCACCAGCAATGATACAATCCCGTGAAAGGATATCAACCAGTTCCATCTAGCGGCCTTTGTGAAAATTGGGGGATTGTGGCGGCTCCGGCGGTCTATTTCTGTAGTAAAGTGGGGTCGACCCAGCCAATATTGCCGTCGGCCCGGCGATAAACCACATTCACACCCCCATGTCCAGCGTTGATAAACACCTTTACGTCAGCCTGAGACAAATCAAGTTCCATCACAGCTTCGCCAACGCTCATCCGGTGCAGGTCTGCAGCGCTTTCTGCAATAACCGGTGGTGAAAAATTCTCCTCCACCTCCTCCTGACTGTCCGGTGAGGCGAGCACGTAGGACTGGGCCGTGAATTCGGCGGGTTCTGCCTTGCGGCGGTGGCTCTTGAGTTTGCGCTTGTAGCGTCTGAGACGCTTTTCGATATGTCCGGTGGTGGTTTCAAAAGCCGAAACGGCATCCCCCGCCTGGGCGTGGGCGCGCAGAATGACGCCGCTGTCCAGATGCAGCACCATGTCAGAGCGGAACCCCGACCCCTCGTGTTCAAAAGTCAGGTGCCCCTCATATCCACGGTCAAAATATTTGCTGACAACATCGTTGCAGCGCTCTTCTGCGCGGGTTCTTAGAGCTTCCCCCACATCCATGTTTTTCCCCGAAACGCGTAGTGTCATTTTTGCCGCCTCTCAGTTGGTTAGAAATCAGACCCTTATTGATATGTCGCGAATCGCAACTGGCCGTATCGGTTTGGCTGTGTGCTGCCAGTTTATGCCGCCAGCAAACAGCCTTGCAACGCATATGGGGGTTGAATGAGCAAATTCACAGACTTGACGTGCAGATTATCAGCACTTTTTCTCCGATTTGAAGGGAGCGTTCGGGAAAGCAGGCAATGGCTCAACTCTGCGCGAACCGGGCTTTTTTTTGCCGACGGCGCACGACTGAGGAAGGAATGTGCATTCCTTCCCGGTATTTGGCCACAGTGCGGCGGGCCACGTCAATCCCAGCGCTTTTGCGCAAGCGGTCCGCGATGGCATCGTCGGACAAAACGCTTTGGGGGCTTTCCGCATCAATCATTCTCTTTATCTGGTAGCGGACGGTTTCCGCTGAGTGCTGATTCTCCCCGGAGAGGGAGCCCAGAGCGGTGGTAAAGAAATATTTCATCTCGAACAGGCCGCGGGGGGTGGAAATATATTTGGCGGTGGTCACGCGGCTGATGGTTGATTCGTGCATCTCAATGGCATCTGCGACCATTTTCAGGGTCATGGGCTTGAGATGGGAAACACCGTGTATCAGGAATGCGTCCTGCATCCGTACGATTTCCGTTGCGGTCTTGAGAATGGTCTGGGCGCGCTGGTCCAGACTTTTGGTCAGCCAGTTGGCAGATTGCAAACAATCAACAAGAAAGGTTTTCTCTTCCCTGTCACGGGTCAGTTTCGAGACCTGCGCATAGTATGTACGGTTAACCAGGACTTTTGGCAGAACATCCGTGTTCAACTCGACCGACCAACCGCCCTCATTGTCCTGATGCACAAAAACATCTGCGATGACAGGTTGAACGGGTGCGCCATCAAAGGCCCGTCCGGGTCTTGGGTCAAGGGTCCGAATCTCCTCAAGCATGTCTTTGAGGTCGTCACTCGAAACACCGATGGCTTGCCGGATTGCACCAAGATCGTGGGAGGCCACCAGTTCCAGGTTGTCAAGCAGCGCTGCCATCAGCGGGTCAAGCCGGTCCTTCTCGCGCAACTGGAGGGCCAGACACTCGCGCACATCGCGAGCAAAAACCCCGGCGGGGTCACAGGTTTGCAGGCGCAAAAGCACTTTTTCGACGTCTTCCTCACACGCCCCCAACTGCTCGGCCACTGCCCCACATGTGGTGGCCAGATATCCGGTATCATCGAGGTTGTCGACGAGATTGCGCGCTATCAGACGGTCAACGGGCTCGCTGAGCAGCACCCCAATCTGTTCGGCCAGATGGTCGGCCAGCGTCACCCGTGCGGGAACATATTGTTCGATGTCGGCAATTTCCCCGGCGCTGTGGCGCTGGCGCTCCGTGGGCAATTGCGTGGAGGCACGGATTGAATCCTGCCCCACCTGCTCGGGGAACAGATTGGCTTGCTCGGTGTCCATGGCATCGGCAATGCGGCTGGCACTTTGCAGTCCTTCACCCGGTTCTCCCAGTTCAATTCGGGCATCGGGCTGAGGGGCTTCCGTGGTCCGAACCTGCTCTTGAGGACGCCGGGTGCCCGAACCATCTTCACCGGATTCATCGCGTTCAAGCAAGGGGTTGCCCAGCAACTGCTCCTCGACGAACTGAGCCACCTCCAAGTGGGAGAATTGCAACAATTTGATTGACTGCATCAACTGCGGGGTCAATGCCAGGCTTTGGGACTGTCTGATTTCCAGTCTGGGCGTCAGAGCCATTATCGTCTCGTGAATGCTTGGTTCCGCCCGAATTATGAGCATGATTTGGGGCGGACTATCAAGCACCGGCATACAAGTTTTGTGCCAGTTTGCGCCTGCTAAATGGAAAAACTCTCGCCCAGATAGACCCGGCGGGCTTCGGGATCGTTGGAGATTGTCTGCGGCGTGCCCTGTATCATCACCGTGCCCTCATGGATAAGGTAGGCCCGGTCAACCAGGCCCAGCGTTTCGCGCACGGAATGGTCGGTAATCAAAACGCCAATGTCCCGCTCGGTGAGTTGGCGCACCAGCCCCTGAATTTCGGCAACCGCAATGGGATCAACCCCGGCAAAAGGCTCATCCAGCAACATGAACCGGGGGTCTGCCGCCAGTGCGCGGGCGATCTCCACCCGGCGCCGTTCGCCACCGGAGAGCGAGAGCGCATCAGCCCGGGCCAGATGGGTGATGGAAAATTCCTCCAGCAGCCCGGCAAGGCGCCGCTTGCGCTCAATGCGCGAGCGCACATGTCCCTCAAGAATGGCAAGAATATTGCCCTCAACGCTGAGGCCGCGAAAAATGGAGGGTTCCTGGGGCAAGTAGCCAATGCCCAGACGACCACGCTGGAACAGGGGCAGGTGTGTTATGGGACGGCCATCAAGAAGTATCCTGCCATGATCGGGCTTGACCAACCCCATGATCATGGTGAACACGGTGGTCTTGCCCGCACCATTGGGGCCCAGCAGGCCCACCGCCTCACCGCGGCTTACAGCCAAAGACACATCACGCACCACCACGCGCTTGCCGAATTTCTTGCCAAGCCCGTGGGCCACCAGCCATCCGGTTTGATCGATTTGGGGCGCAGACATGGTTTCAGTTGTCCGGGGTGAACACGCCGGTCACGCGCCCGCCGCCGGTGGTGGAGAATTCCGACACATCGGTCTTGAGGTTAACGATGAGTTCGGGCGCGCTCACCACCCCGCTGTCATTGACCACAACCACATTACCGGTAAGCCGCAATATCCGGGTCTTTGGGTCATAGACCGCACGGTCTCCGGTTGCGGTCTGGTCCGCGTTCTGGATCTTGACATTTGTCAGGGCCTCAAAACTTTCAATGTCGGAGGTTCCGCCGTTGCCATAGTGCACGATCACCCGATCGGCCCATACTTTCAGGTCGGGCTGGGTCACGAGCACATTGCCCGAGAATTCGGCCCTGTTCTGCTGTTCTTTTATGACAAAACGGTCGGCTGTGATTTCAACGGGCTGGGTGGTTTGCGCTGTTGCTGCCACGCCGGACAAAGCAAATGCCGCAAAGGCCAGAGCGAGTGCCGCTATCTGTTGCATGAAATAAACCTGCCTATTCAACATCCAATCCCCCATCACCCGGAACTGTATATCGCACGCCTCTGAAATCCCAGACCTGACGTTTGGCATTATAGACCAGAGATTTCGCTTCAATTGCGGCGCCGTCCTCAAATTCAAAGCGCACATCTCCGTTGGTGGTGAGTTTTTGGGTCGGCCAGTCGATGACGGAATCATGGAGGCGCCCGTCAACGCCATTGCTGTCTGTGGTGACCATCAGGCCTTCAACAATCACCTGTTGTTCGGTCAGAAACAGGCGGGCAAAATCCGCATTTGCCGCCATGGTATAACCATCGGTCTGCTCGGTGACAATTGTTGCAATGTCCAGATTGATGACGTCGGTGGCATCAATGTCTGCGCGGGCCGCCTCAGCCACCACTTCGTAGGTTGTGCCATCGGACATGATGCCCGAATAGCTGGGCGTATCGAGCACAAGCTGGTCGCGGTCCAGCCTTATGCCGCCGATTGCGAAATTGTCCGCAAGATTGGAAAGGGTGATCTGAGCAATCAACACACCGGCAAGGGCGATGCCGGCACCGGGTACGGCAATGCGCAACACGGCAACAATCCTGTTGCGCCGGCCAAGACTGTCATAGAGCCGGGCGCGCGTGTCGGAAATGTCGCCGTTTGCGCTCATCCGCTGTGGGAAAAAATATCTGTATCCGGCCAGCCCGCCAGATCAAGTTTGACCCGTGTTGGCAGGAAAGCAAAACAGGCCTTTGCCAGTTCCTGGCGCCCCTCGCGCATCAGCATCAGGCCCAAATGCCGCTTGAGGTCGTGCAGGTGCAAAACATCGGATGCCGCATAGGTAAGCTGGGCCTTGCTCAAACTGTCCGCGCCCCAGTCCGAACTCTGTTGCTGTTTGGACATGTCAACACCAAGCAATTCACGGCAGAGGTCTTTCAGCCCGTGACGGTCCGTGTAGGTGCGCACCAGCTTTGAAGCGATTTTTGTACAAAAAACCGGACCAACCTTAACTCCGAAACGGTGCTCAAGAACTGCCATGTCGAAACGCGCATAGTGAAAGATCTTGGTAACATCGGGATTGCTCAGAAGAGCTTTCAGATTGGGAGCATCGTCCAGGTTTTGTGGAATTTGCACCACATCAGCACTGCCATCACCCGGAGAAAGCTGGACCACGCACAGGCGGTCTCTTGTTGTTTGCAGGCCCATGGTCTCGGTGTCGATCGCCACCTCGCGCCCGTAATTATCCAGATTGGGAAGATCGCCCTTGTGTTGTCGTATGCTCATATAACTCTCTGCCGGTTCTAACTCTTGGGGTACTGGTTGCCCAAATCCTCTTGAAAAGGTTGATGGCACACCCTCATGGCAATGAAAAGGCCGATTAGTGCGCCATGGGATTTCGTAATGTGGTGGTCCCTTTCACTCGACCTGAACATCTCGAGCAACGGACTCAGCGATGCTGCGAAACATGGCAATGGTCTGGCGTTTTATCTCCCGG
The DNA here is from genome assembly GCA_011322005.1 of Devosia sp. GTDB lineage: Bacteria > Pseudomonadota > Alphaproteobacteria > Rhizobiales > Devosiaceae > DROE01. The sequence continues at coordinate 162 of DROE01000283.1, read as the reverse complement.
CCACCTTGTCCGTCAGCCCGGAAATTGCGGTCAGCAGAGGTTTTGACAATCACCACATCGGCCGCCGTGTTGACGTAAATGTACTGTCCGTAAATACCCACGGCGAAAAACTCGGTCTGCGATCCTGCAGGCACCCACCATTGATAGCCATAACCGAAGTTT
>DROE01000282.1 GCA_011322005.1 Devosia sp. | reverse complement strand
TTACCGCACTATCGACACAGGGATAGGGATGGCTGGCTGCACAACCGTCCTGACACCCACAAATAATCGTATATATTTCAAGGAAATTTAGCATATTTCGCTTCAACTTTTTGGCCTACCGAAAAGCAGAAAGGCCGCATATAGCGGCCTTACATTTTGTGCTCTAACAGCTTGTTAGCGGCTGGAACACATATCCCAATGATGTGTACGAAGAAATATTATAGGCTATGGGGAAAATCTGTCAAAGGAGAAACAAACATGCTGCCCGCGATGCGTTATCGACTCGGCCTAGACCTCGGTTCTTCTTCCATCGGCTGGAGCATGGTTCGCTTGGACCAAAACAGCCAACCCTGCGCCATCATCCGTATGGGGGTACGGATCTTCCCCAGTGGCCGCAATCCTAAAGACGGCAGCTCGCTAGCGGTCACGCGCCGGGTGGCGCGCCAGGCCCGTCGTCGGCGTGACCGCCTGATTAAACGCAAAGCCCAACTAATGGCCACATTGGTCAGGCTGGGTTTCTTTCCCGATGATGCCGGAGAGCGCAAGGCTCTGGCGCAGCTCGATCCATACGAACTTCGGCGCAAGGGGTTGTACGAGCCACTGGCGCCCGCCGAGTTTGCCCGCGCCCTGTTCCACATCAACCAGCGCCGCGGCTTCAAGAGCAATCGCAAGACCGACGCCAAAGACAAGGAAGGCGGCCTGATGAAAAAGGCCATCAACGAACTACGGGAGCACCTCAAACAGGAAGACTGCAAGACCGTGGGCGAATGGCTGGCCCGGCGGCACGAACAGGGCCTGAGTGTGCGGGCACGCCTGCGGGGTCGTACCGCCAAAGACAAGGCCTATGACTTCTACATCGATCGTTCTCTGATCGAACAGGAGTTCGATATCCTTTGGGAAACCCAACAGCAATTCAATCCTGATGTTTTCACCGACCAGGCAAGGGATGAACTACGGGACATCCTTCTCTTTCAACGCCCCCTCAAGCCGGTCAAACCGGGTCGCTGCACCTTGATCCCAGAGGACGAACGCGCTCCGCTGGCCCTGCCCAGCAGCCAGCGATTTCGCATATACCAGGAACTGAATAATCTTCGCCTGAACAATCCGGACATGTCCGAGCGCCCTCTGACACTGGAAGAACGCGACCTGCTCGCTGACAAGCTGGAAAAAGGAAACCTCACCTTTAAAACAATCCGCCGTACCCTCAAACTCGATTCCGCCACCGATTTCAACCTGGAAGACGAAAAACGCGATCGCCTCAAGGGCAATGCCACCAGCCTGGTACTGCGAAAAGCCGCCTGCTTTGGTAAAGCATGGGATGAGTTCGACCTGGCATGGCAGGATGCCATCGTCGAACAACTGCTCAACGAACCGAGCGAATCGGTACTCATACACTGGCTAACAGAAAATGCTGAAATTAATTCAGAGCAAGCAGAGACCCTGGCCAATATCAGCCTGCCCGAAGGTTATGGCATGTTGGGCCGGCAGGCTCTGGTGCGCATCTTGCCGGAACTGGGCAAGGCTGTGGTCAGCTACGACAAGGCTGTCATCAACGCCGGCTTCGACAGCCACAGCGCCCTGTCCAATTTTCAGCAGACGGGAGAGATCATGGACGCGCTACCCTATTATGGTGAACCACTCCAGCGCCATGTCGGCTTTGGTACCGGCGAACCCGATGACCCACCGGAAAAACGCTTTGGCAGAATCGCCAACCCCACCGTCCATATCGGGCTCAACGAACTGCGCAAGGTGGTCAACGGGCTGATTGCAAAATACGGCCACCCCAGCGAAATCATCGTCGAAGTGGCACGAGAACTGAAACTGAGCCGCAAGCGAAAACAGGAAATCGAACGTGACCAGGCTGCCCGGCAAAAAAGAAACAAGACACTGGTGGAAGAGGCTAGCAAGATTCTCGGCTACGCCCCGGAACATATAGACGGCGCCAAGCGGCGTGAATTATCACAAAAAATGCAACTCTGGACCGAACTCAACCCGAAAGACGTAGTTGAGCGACGCTGCCCCTATACCGGCGAGCAGATCAGCATTGAACGGCTGCTGTCGCCCGAGGTAGAGATCGAACACATCCTGCCCTTCTCCATGACACTGGACGATAGCCTCAACAACAAAACGGTGTGCCTGCGCCGCGCCAACCGGGAAAAAGGCAACCGCACCCCCTTCGAGGCCTTTGGTAAACAACCCATTGAGGGCTATGACTACGACGGCATGTTGCAACGCGCCCGGCTCATGCCCCGCGCCAAGGCATGGCGTTTCGGCCCGGATGCCATGCAGCGCTGGCTGCGGGATGAACCGGATTTTCTCGCCCGCGCCCTCAACGATACGGCATACCTCTCCCGTATTGCTCGCGAGTATCTTACCCTCGTCTGCCCACAAGTGCGCGTTATTCCCGGCCGTATGACGGCCATGCTACGCGGCAAGTTCGGGCTTTCCACCCTGCTCGGTGGTTCACCCACAAAAAATCGCAATGACCACCGCCACCATGCCATCGATGCCGCTGTGGTTGCGGTTACTGACCAGGGGCTGTTGCAACGCTTTGCAAATGCCAGCGCCAGTGCCCGGGAGAGACAACTGGACCGCTTGGTGGAAAACATGCCGCTGCCTTGGCCGACTTACCGCGAACAAGTACAACGGGCCGTGGACACCATCCGCGTCAGTCATCGTCCCGACCATGGCTATCAGGGCGCACTGCATGAAGCCCATGCCTGGGGGCTGCGAAAGGATGGCAATGCGGTACGGCATGAAACGCCCGAAGGCGGCGGTGTTCGTGAAACCAAGATTAGGTCCGCAGATGCCCTGATTCCCATCAGTAGCACCGCCGACCCTGATCGCCATGGAAAGGACGCAGATGGCAATGTAAGGCCCTACAAAGCCTATATTGGAGGCAGCAACTACTGCATTGAGATCGTCGCCAACGAAAAAGGAAAGTGGCAGGGTGAAGTTGTTACCACCTATGAGGCCTATCAGATCATTAGAAAATATGGCGAAGAGGAAGGCTGGAAGCGCCTGCGTAATCCTAGGCAAAGCCAGAGTGGCAAACCCCTGGTCATGCGGCTTATGAAAAATGATCTTGTAATGATGAAGCTATACGGTGCCCATACGTTGATGCGGCTTTGTAAAGTTGGCCAGTCCAAACAGATGTTTTTTGCTCCACATAATGAAGCTAATGTAGACGCACGTAGCCGGGAGAAATCCTTCCAGTACATATCAAAAATGCCCGGCAGCCTGCAAAAGACCGATGCCAGATATGTTACCGTTTCCCCTATCGGTGACATGAAGGTTTATCGTTAGGAGCGCAGGGCATGCTGGGCCGAATCGTCGAGATCGCCAACAACAACCGGCACCTGTTCATTTCACGCGGCTTCATGGTTATTAGGGAGACGGATGGTAACAGAAATAAACTGGGACAAGTGCCGCTGGATGACATTGCCGCCGTGGTGGCCAATGCCCACGGACTGAGCTATACCAACAACCTGCTCGTTGCACTGGCAGATCGCGGTGTTCCCTTCGTGCTTTGCGGTGCCAATCACAACCCCGTGGGAATGATCTGGCCTGTTGATGGACACTCATCTCAAGCTGGCCGATTTGATGCCCAGCTTGATGCGACCAAACCCCTGCGCAAACGTCTTTGGTCTTCCATTGTCAAAAGCAAACTGAACCAACAGGCCGCTGCTCTAGAAGCGGCCGGAGCACCTGACATGCCCCTAACCGCCCTAGTTACCAAGGTGCGCTCCGGTGACCCCGACAATATCGAGGCGCTGGGAGCACGACGCTACTGGCAACTGCTTTTTGGCGAAGACTTCCGGCGAGACCAGCAGACAGGTGGACTCAACGGACTGCTCAACTATGGGTACACCGTTCTGCGTGCGGCAACAGCCCGCGCCATCATCGCCGCGGGGCTCCACCCCAGCATCGGCGTCCATCATGCCAACAAGGGTAACGCCATGCGTCTAGCCGATGATCTCATGGAGCCCTACCGCCCGTTTATTGATCTGCTCGCCTGGCAACTCAGGCGCCAAGGTCTGATAGAGGTAACCCCGGAAACCAAGCGTGTCATGGTACGCGGACTCTACGACGACCTGATAACTGAATCAGGCGTTACCCCCATGCAGGTATCAGTGCAAAAACTAGCTACGTCACTGGCTCAGGTGTACCTTGGTGAACGGGAGCAGCTAGATCTGCCATTGCCGGGCCTGCCCCTTACCATGACAACAAATCTGGACACAGAGTGATGTAATGCTGTCGGGATACCGAATCATGTGGATTGCCGTGATGTTCGATCTGCCCGTTGTAAGCCGAGAAGAACGCAAAGCCGCCACCGCTTTTCGGCTGACCCTGTTAGACATGGGTTTTGAAATGTCGCAGTTTTCCGTCTACATGCGTTTTTGCTCCAGCCAAGCTCAGGTAGAAACCTATTGCAAACGTATCGAATTAGCCTTGCCAGAGAACGGCAAGGTCAATATCCTTACCCTGACGGACAAACAATATGAACGTATCATTTCCTACCAGGGTCGCAACCGCCAAGATGCCAAAAAAGCGCCTGATCAGTTTGACCTGTTCTGAATTTCCCGCAAAACCTCTTTCCAACAAAACGCAAAACCCCATGACAAACATGGGGTTGCGACACTTGGAGTTTACATCATTGGGATATGTGCACCAGCCGGAACTGGTTGATTGATTGTTCCTCGTCCACGGTTAGTTTACATCATTGGGATATGTGCACCAGCCGGAACTGC